>DAINSN010000118.1:0-7802 GCA_036741295.1 Gaiellaceae bacterium | reverse complement strand
TCGAGATGGCCGAATGGATCGAAGGGCGCACCGATCGTGCCGACGAGCGTGGCCCACTGGTCCTGCGGCAGCTCGTGCCCGTGCTCGCGGTAGAGCTCCTCCCAGACGAGCCGGGAGGGAGTCTCGGTGTCGACGAGCAGGCCGTCGAAGTCGAAGAGGAGCCCGCGGATTGCCACGCTGTCAGTCTTCCTGAATGGCTGTGCTCGGCGTCGACGTGGGCGGGACCTTTACGGATGCGGTCGTCCTGGACGACGGCCGCATAACCACAGCAAAGGTGCTCACCGCGCCGCACCAGGAGGAGTCGGTCCTCGCCGCAGCGCGCGCTGCGGGGGCCGAACGCGTCGAGCGATTCGCGCACGGGACGACTGTCGCGACCAACGCGCTGCTCGAACGCAAGGGAGCCCGCACGGCGTTCGTCACGACCGCAGGCTTCGAGCATCTGCTGCACCTGCGCCGCCAGACCCGCGCGCATCTGTACCGCCCGTGTGCGGCGTGGCCCGAGCCGCTCGTCCCGCTCGAGCGCTCGTACGGCGTTCGCGGGCGCATGGGTCCGGACGGAGAGCTGGACACGCTCGATCTCGGCACGCTGCCGGACCTCGACGCCGAAGCGGTCGCGGTGTGTCTCCTGCATGCGTACCGCGATCCGTCGCACGAGCGCGCCGTTGTCGAGGAGCTTCGGCGGAGGCTGCCGGGCGCCCACGTCGTCGCCTCGCACGAGGTCGCGCCCGAGTTCCGCGAGTACGAGCGTGCGTCGACGACTGCGGCCGACGCCTATCTGGGTCCCGTCGTGGCGCGCTATCTGCGCGCATTGGCCGACGCCGCCCTCGCGGCGGGATTGCCAGCGCCGCTCGTCATGCGTTCTTCGGGAGGAGTCGCGACGCCCGACGAAGCGGCCGAGCATCCGGCGACGATCCTCGTCTCAGGCCCGGCAGCCGGTGTAGTCGGCGCCGCACGGCTTGCAGCGCTGGCCGGCATCGAGAACGCGATTGCGTTCGACATGGGTGGAACGTCGACGGACGTGTGCCTGATCGCGGGCGGTCGTGCCGAGCGCGCGAGCGAACGAACGGTCGACGGCCTTCCCATCCGCCTCCCGACCGTCGATCTGCACACCGTGGGCGCGGGCGGCGGTTCGCTCGTCTGGACGGATGCGGGTGGTGCGCTACGCGTCGGGCCGCAGAGCGCCGGCGCGAGCCCAGGTCCGGCGTGTTACGGACGCGGCGGGACGCAGGGCACCGTCACCGACGCGAACCTCCTGCTGGGCCGGCTCCCTCAGCAGCTTGCGGGCGGCGTCGAGCTGGACCACGCGGCTGCCGAACGCGCGCTCGTCGGAATCGATCCTGCGGCGGTCGTCGACGTCGTCAACGCAGAGATGCTGCGCGCGCTGCGAGTCGTCTCCGTCGAGCGCGGTCATGATCCGGCGGACTTCGCGCTCGTGGCGTTCGGCGGGGCGGGCCCGCTACACGCGTGTGAGCTCGCGGACGAGCTCGGAATCCGCACGGTGCTGGTCCCCGAGGCAGCGGGCGTCCTCTCCGCACTCGGACTGGTCGCCTCAGACGAGCGGCGAGATGCGGTGCGCTCGTACCTCGTGCCGCTCGCGGAGGCGGGGGAGCTGCCGCAGGAAGGCGAAGCAGATCTGCGCTACGCGGGCCAGTCCTTCGAGCTGACGTTGCCGCTGCAGGAGGATTTGGCGGAAGCGTTTCACCGCACCCATGAAGAGCAGTACGGGTTCGCGGAGCGAGACCGCGAAGTCGAGCTGGTCGCGGTCCGTACCGCGGACATCCGCAAGGGGCCCGAGCTCGAGCTGCCGCGCACTCAACAGACAACCGTTACCGGCCCGGCCGTCGTCGAGCTCCCCGGTGCCACCTGTTGGATTCCCCCCGGGTGGGTGGGGGCTAGGGATGGTCGCATGCTGAGGCTCGCGAAACAGTGACGATCGAGCTCCAGATCATCGGCAGCCTCCTGCGCGCCGTCGCGGAGGAGATGGGCGCCGTGCTCGTCCGCTCGGCGTTCTCGGCGAACATCAAGGAGCGGCGCGACTGCTCCACGGCGCTCTTCGACGAGCGCGGTCGCATGATCGCGCAGGCTGAGCACATCCCCGTGCATCTCGGCGCGATGCCCGCCGCGGTCGCCGAGGTGATGCAGCACGACCCGGCCTTCGGCGAGGTGTGGGCTCTCAACGATCCCTACGCAGGGGGCACACACCTTCCTGACATCACGCTCGTGTCGCGAACGGAGGCCGGTTTCGCCGTCACCCGCGCACATCACGCCGATGTCGGGGGACGCGAGCCCGGCTCGATGCCGGCGGATTCGCGGACGCTCGAGGAGGAGGGCGTCGTGATTCCGCCGACCAGACTGGACGAGGACGTCCTGACGAACCTCATCGCGCAAATGCGCAATCCCGAGGAGCGGCGGGGGGACCTGCGCGCGCAGCTCGCCGCGCACCGCCTAGCGGAACAACGGCTGACGGAGCTCTGCGCGCGGCGGGGACACGACGTCGTCGTGGCCGCGATGGACGAACTGTTCGCGTACTCGGAGCGCAGGATGCGCGCCGGCATTGCCGCACTTCCCGACGGTCGCTTCGAGGCACGTGACGTGCTGGAGGCAATCGGCGGCGACCTCGAAGTGCACGCGACCGTGACCGTTGAGGGCGACGCGGTCGAGATCGACTTCGCCGGAACGGCCGCTCAGCACGACGGCAATCTGAACTGTCCCCTGTCGGTCGCTCGCTCTGCGTGCTTCTACGTCGTCCGCGTCCTCGTCGACCCCGATCTTCCTGCCTCAGGCGGTGCGTTCGCGCCCGTCACGGTCACCGCTCCCGAGGGATGCCTGGTCAATGCGCGCCCGCCGGCCGCAGTTGCCGCAGGCAACGTCGAGACGTCTTCCAGAATCGTCGACGTCGTGATGCGTGCGTTCGGTGAGGCGATCGACGTGCCCGCGCAAGGGCAGGGAACGATGAACAACGTCACGCTCGGCAACGACCGCTTCACGTACTACGAAACGATCGGCGGCGGTCAAGGCGCGTGTCCGGACGCGGACGGGCCGAGCGGCGTCCATGTCGCGATGTCGAACACGCTCTCGACGCCGGTCGAGGCGCTCGAGCTGCAGTACCCGCTGCGCGTCGAGCGCTATGGGCTGCGGCTCGCCTCGGGCGGCGCGGGACAACATCGAGGCGGGGACGGTGTCGTCCGCGAGTTGCGCGTGCTCGAGGACTGTCGCCTCTCGATCATCAGCGAGCGGCGCAGTCACGCCCCGCAGGGCGAGCGTGGCGGGGAAGCAGGAAGAACGGGGCGGAACTCGCTCAACGGAGCGCCCCTCCCGGCAAAGGTGACGCGCGATCTCGCGGCCGGCGACGTCATCACGATCGAGACGCCGGGCGGCGGCGGGCACGGACGGTAGGGTCTGGTCGATGAATGGCCGAGTCGAAGCGATCTTCCTGTCTCCCGAACACGGCGAGCTGCCCGCCCCCGTCGACCGGGTGAGTGCACGGGCCGGTCGAGGGCTCGAAGGCAACCGTTACTACTGGGACGATGGCACTGCCCCTCCAGGGTGCGCGATCACCCTGATCGCCTCCGAGGCCGTGGAGGCCGTCGCGAGCGAAGGCGACATCTCGGTCGAGCCGGCGGCGACTCGCCGCAACGTGCTCACGCGCGGGATCGACGTCAACGCGCTCGTGGGCAAGCGCTTTCGGATCGGCACCGTGGAATGCGAAGGCGTCGAGCTGTGCGAGCCGTGCCAGAGCCTGGAAGCGATGACGCAGCCGGGAATGATCAAGGCTTTCGTGCACCGCGGCGGGCTGAACGCGGACATCCTGACCGACGGCGAGATCAGCGTGGGCGATCCCGTCGTGCTCGTCTAAGAGACCGATCGCGCGGCGCGCCTTCATTCTCGGTGGCACCGGCAACGTCGGTCTGGCCATCGCGCACTCGCTCGCGAACGACGGCTGGCAGGTCACGCTCGCAGGAAAGACCGAGCGGCCGGCGCCGGCGGCCTTCGACCACATCGTGCTCGACCGAGATGAGGTAGGCGCGCTGTCCGTTGCGAACGGGTTCGACATCGTCATCGACGTGATCCCGTTCGAAACAGCGCACGCCGTGCAGCTGCTCGAGCTCGACGCCGGTGCGCTGATCGCAATCTCCTCGGCGTCTGTCTACGCCGACTTCCAGGGACGTACGCTCGACGAGGCGCAGGGCGTCGACGACTTCCCCGAGTTCCCGGTCCCGATACCGGAGACGCAGCCGACAGTAGAGCCCGGCGACGACACGTACTCGACGAAGAAGGCGAAGCTCGAACGCGTCCTGCTGGAGAACGCTCGTGTTCCGGCTGCGATCGTGCGGCCGTGTGCGGTCTACGGGCAGGGCGACCGGATGGGGCGCGAGTGGTTCTTCGTCAAGCGCGCACTCGATCGCAGGCCGTATGTCGTGCTGACGGACCTCGGCGCCGGGCAGTTCCACACCACGGCGTCGGAGAACATCGGCGAGCTCGTGCGCCTGATCGCCGCGCAGCCTCGGACGGACGTCTTCAACTGCGGCGATCCGGATCCGCCCACAGTGCTGGAGATCGCCCGCGCAATCGGTTCCGCGGCCGGGCATCGCTTCGAGGAGGTCCTGCTCCCGGAATCCGCCGGACGGGATGAGGTCGGTCAGACGCCCTGGTCGGCGCCGAAACCTCTGCTCGTCGGCATGGAGAAGGCCGAGCGTGAACTCGGTTACCGGCCCGCGACGACGTGGGGCGAGGCGCTGCCGCGCCAGGTGCGCTGGCTGATCGAGGCGACGCACGATCGCGACTGGCGCGAGGTCCTCACGCGTGGAGCCGACTACCTGAAGTTCGACTACGAGACCGAAGACGAACTCGTCGCAAGTCTCCCGAAGGCGTAGGCTCGTCCCGTGAACGACGTCGTCAAGGTCGCGTGCGTGCAGGCCGAGCCGGTCGCGTTCGACCGCGCGGCCACGATCGACAAGCTCGCGGGGCTCGCGGCTGAAGCTGCCGGGGCAGGCGCGCGGCTCGCGCTCTTCCCGGAGACCTTCGTCCCGGTCTACCCGTCGAACCGCTGGGTCCGCTACCTCGCCGGCTGGGGCGGCCCGGAGGCCGGAGCCGCACGCGAGGTCTTCGCGCGACTGATGACGCAGTCGGTGACGGTTCCAGGGCCCGATTCGGATCGACTCGCCGAGATTGCGCGCACGAACGACCTCTGGCTCGCGGTCGGGGTCAACGAGCTAGACGGCGGGACAATCTACAACTCGTTGCTCGTCTATTCGCCTGCGGGCGAGCTGGCGCTTCATCACCGCAAATTGATGCCCACCAACCACGAACGCTTGGTCTGGGGGCTGGGTGACGGCAGGGGTCTGGAGACGATCGCGACCGACGTTGGCAAGGTCGGCGGCCTGATCTGCTGGGAGAACCTGATGCCACTTGCGCGCTTCGCCCTCTACCAGGGCGGAGTCGAGGTGTATCTCGCGCCGACGGCCGACGACTCGGAGGACTGGCACGACTCGATGAAGCACATCGCGCGCGAGTCGCGCGCTTTCGTTCTCAGCTGTTGCGTCTTCCAGCGTGCTTCCAGTTACCCGGCCGACGTGCCGCTCGCGGAGGGCGACGAAATCGTCGGCGGCGGAGGCTCAGCCATTCTTGCGCCCGACGGGAGCTACCTCGCCGGGCCGCTGTGGAACGAGGAAGGCATTCTCTACGCCGATCTCGATCCACAGCAACTCTACGAGGCACGCCAGCGTTTCGATCCGGCCGGCCATTACCACCGGCCAGACCTGTTGCGCCTCGAGATCGGTTAAGCCATGACGACCCGCAGGCCGAGGCCGTTCGTCGGGAAGCCGCGCAGCTTGCGCTTGAGTGCGTCGCTGATCATGTGTGCCGCCTTTCCGCAGTTGATACGCCGGGCTCACTGTGAGCCGACGTAGCCGCAGGCGCTATTCACGGTCCGGCGTGACCGGACCCCCTTAACGGCGTAGCGCGCTGCGCCTGAGGACGCGCTCGTCGCCCTGGCGCCGCGTGACTCCATCGGCATCGAAACGCTCCAGCAGCAACTGCGACGTCTTGCGCGACACGCCGAGCAGGTCCCGGAAGCGGGCGAGCGTGATGCGTCCGGACGCTTCGAGCTCCCCGATGAGGACATCGCGGGCGCGCTCGTATGCAGCCGGCGAGACGGCGTACCCGTCGCCCGTGCGCACCAGGCGGCCCTGCTGCTCGAGGAAGCGCGCCAGCCCTGCGTCTTCGACCTTCACCGGCTCGAGCCCGAGCTGCGCCTCGAGCTCGGCCGCCTCACGCGCACGCGTGCCGAGCGAGCCGGCTTCACCCGGGCGGTAGAGCTTCGCCCCGCGCCGCTCGAGACCGAGCCGAGGCACGACGGCCGCCGCCCACGCCTGGGTCGGCGCCGGCACGCCCGGATCGAGCGCGTCCGCATCCTCCAGACGCCGTTCGTAGTCGGCCCGAAGCTCTTCGAGCCATTCGTCGGAGAAGGTCCAGCCGCCGGCCGCATCGCGAACGGGCGCGTGAATCAGCACCTCGCCGCGGGCGCTGCGCTCGAATCGTTCCGCGTCTGCGTGGCGCGGAGGCGCCGCATCGATGACGAGGCCTCCGCCGACGGTTGTTCCCGCGCGCAGCACGACGCGGTCGCCGCGCGCGGCCACGACAGGCGCGTCGAGGCGGAGCTGAGCGAAGCGGTCGACCCGCACGACGCGTGCGAGCATCGTCGCGGTGCCGTGATGGACGAGAACGCGCGCCGGGATCGGCGCGAGCTCCTCGACCTCGACGTCGAGCCGGTAGCTGACGTCATAGGCATCCGGCTCGACGAGCGCGTCGCCGCGGCCGAGCTCTCTCCGCTCGATGCCGGGAAGCGCAACCGCGACCCGCTGCCCGGCTTCCGCAACATCGACCTCCCGGTCGTGGACCTGCACGCTGCGAATCCGCACCTCGCGGGCACCAGGATCGGCACGAAGCACGTCTCCGGGAGCGATCCTTCCCGACCAGAGGGTCCCCGTCGCGACCGTCCCGATCCCGCGCAGGCTGAACACGCGATCGACATAGAGCCGAGTCGGTGCGTCAGCGCGCTCACCTTCGACGGAGGCGCGCGCCAGGGCAGCGCGCAACTCGTCGAGCCCGCGGCCCGTCTTCGCGCTGACCGCGACGACTTCCGAGCCGGGAACGAGCTCGCGGGCTTCGTCGAGTGCAAGCTCGAGCTCATCGGGCTCCACTGCATCGGCCTTCGTAACGGCGATCACGCCGCGTTCGACCCCAAGCAACCTGAGGATCGCCAGGTGCTCGTGCGTCTGCGGCCGTGCGCCCTCACCCGCATCGATGACGAGCAGGAAGAGATCGATCCCGGTCGCTCCCGCGACCATCGTGCGGACGAAGCGCTCGTGTCCTGGGACGTCCACGAGCGAGAGCCGGCGCCCGTCGGGCAGGTCGAGCGGCGCGTAACCCAGATCGATTGAGATCCCGCGCGCCTGTTCTTCCGGCAACCGATCCGTGTCCTTGCCGGTCAGCGCGCGGACGAGCCACGTCTTGCCGTGGTCGATGTGTCCTGCAGTGCCGACCGTCAGCGGCACCGGCGAACCGCCTCGGCGACCTCCTCGGCCTCACCGTCCGTGAGCGTCCGGCAATCCAGCAGCGTTCTGCCGTCGCGCACGACCCCGATCACGGGTGGATCGCCCGCCCGCAGCTTCACGGCCAGCTCTTCCTCCACCGCGCAGGCAAAACTTGGGAGCTCCGTCAGCGGCAGCGATCCACCGCCGGCGCGAGCAACTGTCTCTTCGACCTCACCGCCGACGAGCTTCGCCAGATGCGCCGCGCGC
>DAINSN010000117.1:0-7901 GCA_036741295.1 Gaiellaceae bacterium | reverse complement strand
GCATTTCCAAGCCCTTGGTGGCCGACGCCGGCAAAGCCGGCATCGGCGGCGAGCGCGATGGGCATCTAGGGGATCTAAAGGATTCGTTAAGACTGCGCCCGCCCACTCGGGGGTCTGCTACGACTGTGCCCCGTGAGGGTCGCACGTCTCTTGGTGCTGGCTTGCCTGGCCGGCGGGCTCGCAGGATCGGTGCCGTCTCTGGGCCTGTCGCGCTCGACACCCGGTTTCGGGGCTGCCCAGCAGGCTTGCGGACGATTGGAATTCGTCAGCGGGCTCGAGGCAGTCTTCGGGCGGCGGAAGACCCACCAGCAGGCCTTGACGTTCCGCGCTCAAGTGACCTCGCGCGGCTTCGTGAACGCGAACATCATCGAGGGCTGCGACGGCTTCCGGGTCGTCGTTCGCGGCATCGACACTTTTGATGTTGGAGTCGATCTCCAGAGCGAGGCTCGCCGCGAAGGGTTCGCCGTCACGCTCGAGTGCATCCAGGCGAAGCCGCTCGGTCGGCTCGAGGCCATCTTCGGTCACGGGCGCGACCGACCGACTGCGACGGCGATCGTAAACCGCGCCGAGGCCGCCGGCTTCACGGGCGTCAAGCTTCGCAACGACCCTTGCGGCGGATTCGAGGCGTACCTCGCGGGCTTCGAGGATCAGCGCGAGGCCGAAGCGTTCGTCACCCAGGCGAAAGCCCGCGGCTTCGACGTCGTCCTCGAACGCAACTAGACGATCTTCCAAAAAGGAAGGCCGTCCGGACCGGTGATACCGCGCCGCGAACGACCTTGTGCCCTGAAGCTTATGCGCGGTGTCCCTTGCGGGCAAGCAGCGCTGTGCCCTTCCCGGCATCGAACTCCGCAAACTCCGTGAATCCCCGGCGTCCAAGCTGTTCCTTCAGCCGCTCCGGCGTGGCGTAGATCGGCGTTCCCAGGCCGAGCGAGAATGCGAACACCGTCTGGCCGCCGGGCGCGAGCACGCGATCGAGCTCGTCGAAGAACGGGATCATGTTCGCGTGCGCGACGAGGTCGAACGAGGCGTCCGGAAACGCGAGCGCGGACGCGTCGCCGTTCTCGAAACGCACACGTTCGGCGAGCTCCGGCGGCGTCTTGCGTTTCGCCTCCGCAACCATCGCATCGGCGAGGTCGACTCCGACGACCTCGGTTCGCGAAAAGCGACGCGCAATCGCAAACGCGCCCTGGCCGGTTCCGGTACCCAGATCAAGCGCCCTGGCCGGTGCCGGGTCGACCGCAGCCAGCGCAGCCTCGTACGGCTCGAGATGATCGGGATCGCGCATCGCATCCCAGCTCCCGGCGATCGCGTCGAACTGCTTGCGTATGAACGGGCGGTAGAAACGCCAGAGCCGCGGGCTCAGCAGAACGGCGTTCGTCGCTACGCGCGCAAACGTCCGGCCGAGTGTGCGGCGGTTCAAAACGCGTCCAGGTGAATGCGGATGTCCTGACCTTCCTTGATCCCGAACATCGCCGCAGCGTTACCGCCGTTGATCGCGATCGAGATGTTCCGGTAGGCGTCCTCGTAGAGAATGATGTCGCCCGGACGGGCGTCGGCGAACGTGCGCGCGGCGACGGCGTAATAACGCTCGGGGCCGGCCTGCAGCTCGACTCGGGTCCCGGGCACGACACCGGCTTCGTCGAGGTGCGAACGGTCGAGATTGAGGCCGATGTTCCCGAACCTGTCGATCGACAGCACGGTCGAGTGGATCCGCGTCGAGCCGACGTCGGGCTGTGGGATGTCGAGACGCGCCAGCGCATCGGGATCGATCGGCGGCCCGAGCTCGCTGAGTGGAACGCCGAGTGCGAGATGCGCAGCCGCCGGAGCGAAGAGGTCGCGGCCGTGAAACGTGCGCGAGACCGATTCGAGCGCGTACTCGGGATTTGCGAGCTCGTGCGCCTCGGCGATTCCGCCGAGCTTCTCGGCGGCCGGAATGAGCAGCCCGTTGTCCGGCCCCACGTAGATGCGCCCCTGTCCGTCGCGCAGAGCAAGCGCGCGCCGCGCGCCGCCCACCCCCGGATCGACGACGGCGAGATGAACTCCCTCGGGCATGAACGGAAGTGTGTTGGCCAGGGTGAGCGCTCCTTGCAGGACGGCCTGAGGCGCGATCCCGTGAGTGATGTCGATGATCTCGACCTCCGGCGCGATCCGCTTCATCACACCGTGACAGGTGCCGACGAAGTCATCCTGCAGGCCGAAGTCCGTCAGGAATGTGATGACGCGCGCCACAGCGCGGCGGAGTCTACGAGGCCTGCGACATCCTGCGTGACTGCTTCCGCCACCACGGTCAAGCCCGCACCGCGCGCGGCAGCCGTCGTCTGCGGTCCGATCGTGATCGCGGGCAGAGTCGAGCCGAGTTTGGCCCAGGCGTCCGCGGCGGAAGGCGAAGCGAGCAGGACGAGGTCGCCGTCGGGAGGCGGAGGCGCAAGCTCCACGGTGCGGTAGACCGCGCGGAAGTCCGCCGGGAGCTCGTCGGCGAGCAGCCTGCGGGCGCGCTCGGCGCCGACGAAGAGCGCCCGGCCGACCGGTCGCGGGAGCTCCGCCAGGAGCCCTTCCTGCGATGCCAGCGAGGGAATGAGGTCGACGACGATGCCGTGTGCCGCGAGCGCGGCAGCCGTCGTCTCCCCGACAGCTGCGACACGAGGAAGCTCGCCACGATGCCGCGCGGCGAGCTCGGCAGCGCCGTTCGCACTCGTCACGATCACCCAGTCGTAGCCGCTCACGTCGATCGGACCGTCGTCGATTGCCTCGGTCTCGATCACCGGGCACGCGATCGCCTCGAATCCTTCCGCGCGCAAGGCGTTCAGCAGCGGTTCGGCCTGCGCCTGCGGCCGCGTGACGACCACGCGCATGTCAGGCCGAGACGAACGGCATCAGCGCGGCTGCGACCTCGCCGGGATCGTCGCCGCTGCGGCGCTCGATCCAGCTGCCGTCCTCGGCCGCGACCAGTGCTGTCAACCGCACGCCGTCGTGATGTGCCGCGATCGGAGCAAGACAGCCGCCGCCGATCACCGCGACGCAAGCGCGCTCGGCTTCGACTCGCCGGCGCGTCTCGCCATGGTCGGCCGCCCCGACGAGGTGCGTCTCGCCCGCCCGGACCTGAAGAGCCAGTGCCCCCTGTCCGGCCTCGGGGACCATCTCGTCCGGATCGAAGCGGTGCCCGATCTCCGCGCCCAGGTTGAGGCGGTCGAGCCCGCACGCGGCGAGGACGATCGCGTCGAGCCCTCGCTCCCCGCGTTTTCGCAGGCGCGTGTCGATGTTGCCGCGCATGGGCTCGATCGAGAGTGTCGGCTCGAGGGCGAGCAACTGCGCCCTGCGCCGAACCGACGCCGTGCCCACTCGCATGCCCGCACGCAACTCTGCGGTGCCACAGAGCGCATCGCGAGGATCCTCTCGCTCCAGGTACGCACCGACCGCGAGCCCCTCGGTGTCGGTCGACGTCATGTCCTTCGCCGAATGCACGGCAACGTCGATGCGTCCGTCGAGCAGCGCCTCCTCCAGCTCCTTGACGAAGACGCCGCGCGCTCCGATCTCACCGAACGGGCGTGTCCGGTCGCGATCGCCCGCGGTCGTAATGGGAACTAGCGCGATCTCGATACCCGGCCCGCGCAGCCGGGCCGCCGCCAGCTCGGCCTGCGTGAGCGCGAGCCTACTGCCGCGGGAACCGACGCGGATCAGCACGGCACCAGGTGCGCTTGACCCGCGTCTGACCGCACAGCCTGCGCCTGCGGACGCGCACGAATGCGGTCGGCGCCTGCACGGGGAGCGGGCGACCGATCAGGCTCGCCGACTTCAGCGCTCGTCCTCGAGACCGAAGAGGTGACGCACCGCATCAGCATAAATCACTCCGTCGGCTGCCGCGGCAGCCTGTTTCATGCGAATTGTCGGGAGATGCAGGAGTTTGTTCAGGACTGCCGCCGTCACCGACTCCGCAGCGCGACGCTCTGCGTCGCTCAGCTTGGCGCGGCGGAGCTCCGCATCGCGGATCTGTTCGGCTCGGGCGCGCAGCGAAGTGATCGCGGGAACGACGTCCAGCGACGCCTGCCACGCGCGAAAGCGGTCCGCTTCCTCCGCGACGATCGTCTCCGCACGCTCGGCCTCGCGACGCCGGCCGGCGAGCGTCTCGGCCACTACGGCCTCGAGATCGTCGATGTCGTAGAGGTAGCAACCCTCGAGCTCGTGAATGGCCGGGTCGAGGTCACGCGGCACGGCGAGATCGATCAGGAAGAGCGGGCGTCCCTTGCGTGCCGGCAGTGCGTGCTCGACTTGCTCGCGCGTGAGGATCCAACCGGGAGCGCTCGTCGACGACAGCACGACGTCTGCGCGCGCGAGCTCCTCCTCGATGCGATCGAGGGGTAGGGCCTCGCCGCCGAAACGCTCCGTGAGCTCCTCGGCACGCTGTCCCGTGCGGTTGGCGACGTACGCGATCGTCGCCCCGCGCGAGACGAGGTTCTTGATCGCCAGCTCGCCGACCTTGCCGGCACCGACGACGAGGACGCTGCGCCCCTCGAGATCTCCGAACACCTGCTCGGCGAGTGCCGCGGCAGCCGACGACACCGATGCCGGGCTCTCTCCGATCGCGGTCTGGGAGCGCGCTTTCTTGCCGGCCTGAAGCGCCTGGCGGAAGAGGCGGTCGAGCAACGGCCCGGTCGCGCCGGACTCGTAGGCGATACGCACCTGTCCGAGGATCTCTCCCTCGCCCGGAATCATCGAGTCGAGGCCGGCCGCGACGCGAAAGAGATGGAGCGCCGCCTCTTCGTCGCGAAGCCGGTAAAGAGCCGGGCCCAGCTCCGACTCGAGTGCGAGCAGCGCGGCCTCCGCCTTCTCTTCTGCTGCGTCCCCGGACTCGTCCGCGAGGTAGAGCTCCGTGCGATTGCAGGTCGACAGGCACACCGCTTCGCCTTGACCAGCCGCGAGCGCCTGCGCCAGCTCTGCAGCGCGGGTCCGGTCGAGCGCCGCGCGCTCGCGCAACTCGACGGGCGCCTGATGATGCGAGATGCCGACGAGAACGATGCTCATGTCGCGAAGTGGGTGACGGGAAGGGCGAGACGCACGACCGCTACGAGCACGAAGCCGGCGAGAACGAGGTACGCAGCGCGACGGCCGCGCCAGCCGGCGAGGTGTCGCAACGCGAGCGTGGCCGCGTAGACCGTCCACGTGACGATGGTGACCGCCATCAGCACGTCGAAGCCACCGCCGCGGTCACGCAGGCGTGCGATGCCGACCGCGATCCCAAGCGTGAGCGCGGGGAGCGCGATCGCAATCGTGCGGGCCGCCACTTCGTCCAGCCGTGAGAGCGCAGGTGCGCGCAGGCGGAGGATCGAGCTCTCGCGGCGCTTCAGGCGCCGTTCCTGCCAGAGGTAGAGGGCCGAGAGAGCGGCGGCGAGCGTGAAGCCCGCGAAGGCTGCGAGCACCAGCCCGACGTGCAGCACGAGGAACAGGTTCGAATAGTGGCTGCGGCTGCCGACGCCGGTTCCGCCGCCGACGCGCGCGAGGATGAACAGCACGACGGCGAGCGGGAGAACCGCGAGCCCGAGCAGGCGGTAGCGCGGCTGGCAGCCCCAGATCAAGTACGCACCGACGACGAGCCAGACGAACAGATTGAGCGACCCGCCCCAGCTCGACCACGGAAAGCCGTTCGCACGCGTGGCCTGCACGACGAGCAGCGCCGTCTGGACGAGCCAGCCGACCCGGACGCCCCAGGTGGCCAACCGGCCCGCGGCCTCGGGATGGCGCGCGTCGTTCAGGTAGGCGACGGCAGCCTCTCCGTAGGCGAGCAGGGCGGGCCAGAAGAGCAGCTCAGCCAACTGCGACCGCCTTTCGCTCCTCCTGTTTTGTGCGCGCCAACTGAGCGAGCTCGCTCAACTCGCGCTCGAGGCGCTGCAGCTTCAACGCAATGATCAGCACGTAGGCCAGCACCACGGCGAAGATGACGAGGTAGGCGGCTGCGACGTACTTCTCCTCCGCGGTCATTGCAGCGCCTCCCGCAGTTCGCGCAGGCGAACGTCGATGCGCTTCCCGGCGAGCTCGACGTGGTAGAGCGTCGCGGCGAGAGCAAGCATCGCGGCCAGCGAGACGCAGAACGTGAAGAACTGTGAGGCGGCCATGTTCGGGCCGCCCTTGTCGAACGCCACCGGATGGATGAAGCGTTCGGACAATCGGATCGCGAGGATGCTGACGGGCACGAGCGCGACACCGAAGAGCGCGTAGACGGCGCTGAGATTCGCGCGGCGCGGACCGGCTGGAACCGAGAAGCGCAGCATGAAGTACGCAGCGTAGAAGAGAAAGAGCACGAGAAAGAGAACGAGCTGGTCCTCGTGCCATTCCCACCAGTGTCCCCACCTGTAGCGGGCCCAGATCGAGCCGGTCACGAGGGTCAGCGCGCCGAAGATCACGCCCTGGTGGATCGCGACGTAGCTTTCGAGATCCGCGCCCTCGTCGCGCTTCCAGAGCACGCGCAGGGCCTTCCAGCCTCCCCAGCCGAAACAGGCGTACGCGGTGATGGCGATGCCGACGTGGAAGTAGAAGATCTTCTGGTTCAGTCCGTCCGCGTCCACGGGCGCGTAGAAGAAGACCAGCGCGATCGAAGCGGTGACCAGGACGGAGGCGAGCGCTGCGAGCGCGGCCAGGCGGTTATTCCGTAACGACGTACTCAAAGGAAGCCCAGCAAATGATCGCAAAGAGCGCGTCGTAGAGGACGAGGAACCAGACGTAGCGGGCCGGGTCGTCCGTGACGCTCGCGCCGACGCCGCCGATGATGATCGGGATCGCGAGGGGCAGGAAGATGAGCGGGAGCAGCAGCTCGCGGGCCCGGCTCGCGGCCGCCATTGCGGCGAGCAGCGTCCCGACTGCGGCAATGCCGAGGTCGGCGAGGACGACACCGAGGATCATCGGGCCGTCGACCGGTGCAAAGAAGAGCGCGAAGGCGGGCAGCGCCACGAGCTCGGCGAGTCCAAGGAATACGAGCACGGAGAGCGCCTTGCCGAGCCAGATCGCGCTGCGGTCGCTCGGTGCGAGGACGAGGCCGTCGATGACTCCCTGCTCCCGTTCCGCAGCGAAGGCGCGCGAGAGTCCGAGCAGCGCGGTGAAGACGATCGCGACCCAGAGCAGTCCGGTCGCCGCGAGCTCGGACGAGTTGCCGGGCAGGGCGAAGTGGAAGACCACCAGCGTGGAGAGAACGAAGAGCAGCATCGCCGGCAGCGTGTCCCGCGCGCGTAGCTCGAGCAAGAGATCCTTGCGGGCCAGCGCGCCGACGTCGGCGAAGTACATCACCCGAGTGCGAGCTTCGCCGTGGCAAAGCGGTCGATGCGGCCGGGATCGTGGGTCGAGACGAGGAACGCGCAACTCGGGCGGCGCTCCTCCAGCTCGCGGTCGAGCAGCGAGGCTCCTTCGTCGTCGAGACCGCTGTAGGGCTCGTCGAGCACGAGCAGGTCGGGATCGTGCAGCAACGCCCGGCAAAGAGCGAGCCGCTGCATCATCCCGCGCGAATAGGAGTCAGCGCGATCGTGCCGTGCGTCCCAGAGCCCAAAGCGTTCGAGCAGCATGCCGATTCGCTCGCGCCGTTCCGCGACGCGGTACAGCTTCCCGTAGAGGTCGAGGTTCTCGAGCGCAGTCAGCTCGCGGTAGACGAGCGGCTCGTGTGCGAGGTAGCCGACGCGTCCGCGTTCGAGCGTGACCTCGAGCTCACCGGCCGTGGGAATCGCGAGCCCGGCGCAGAGCCGGAGAAGCGTCGTCTTCCCGGATCCGTTCGGCCCGGTGACGAGCAGGAACCCGTCGCGCGCAAGGTCGAACCGGACGCCGCGCAGAACGCGCTTGTCGCCGTAGCGCTTCTCCACCCCCCGGGCCCGAATCACCACGCCACTGTAGTCGCGCCCAGCGAGGACCAACAGCTGCATCCGCGT
>DAINSN010000116.1:0-7908 GCA_036741295.1 Gaiellaceae bacterium | reverse complement strand
CGTCTTGTCGTAGACAGAGATCAGTGCGCGCAAAGCTCTTTCACCACCTCGGGCAGGATCCGGTGTTCCACGGCGTGGATCCGTTCTACCAGGGTCGCGCGCGGCTCGACGGCGACAGGCTCTTGACGGATGACCGCCCCGGTGTCGAGGCCTTCGTCCACATAGTGGATGGTGACGCCCGTGGTGGCGACGCCGGCGGCCAGTGCGTCGGCGATCGCCCGCGCACCCGGGAACCGCGGCAGCAGCGATGGATGGACGTTGACGATCCGGTCGCGGAAGCGATCGAGAAACACCGGCGTCAGCAGATGCATGTAACCGGCGAGCACGACTAGGTCGACGCCGCGAAGCTGCAGCCAGTCGGCCAGCTCGCGATCTCGCGCAGTGCGGTCTGAATAGGCGTCCAACTCGAAGACGCGGTTCGGGATACCCGCAGCGTCCGCGCGCGCCAGCGCCCCCGCGTCGCCGCGGTTCGACGCGACGGCGGCAATGGGGAGGCCGGCGGCGATCAGCGCCTGCAGGTTCGTTCCCTCGCCCGAGACGAGTACCCCGATCATGCGAGCTCGCCGATCACGAGCGCCTCCGCAGGCGCCTCCGGTACGACGGCGCACATCCCGATGCCGAGGTTGAAGACGCGCCGAAGCTCAGCTTCCTCGACGCCCTGCTCGGCGAGCCACCCGAAAACGGCTGGGCGCTTCCATGCGTCCCAGTCGATGCGAGCCTCGAGCCCGTCGGGCAGCACGCGGGAAAGGTTCCCCAAGATGCCGCCGCCGGTCACGTGCGCGAGCGCACGCACGTCGGCGTGCGCCCGCAGGCTGCGGACCTCATCGAGGTAGAGCCTGTGCGGTGCGAGCAAGAGATCGGCGTCGAAGTCGCTGTCGCCGACGAGTGCGCGCACGAGCGAGAAGCCGTTCGTGTGCAGCCCGCTCGACGGGAAGCCGATGACCGCGTCGCCCGCCTCGCAGCGGGACCCGTCGATCACGCGATCGCGTTCGACGAGCCCGACGCACGTTCCCGCGAAGTCGAGCTCCGACTCCTGGTAGATGCCGGGCAGCTCCGCCGTCTCGCCGCCGATGAGCATGCAGCCGGCCGCCCGGCAGACCTCGGCGGCGCCTTCGACGAGCTCCGCAACCTGTGCCTCGTCGATGCGGTTGGCGGCGACGTAGTCGAGCAGGAACAGGGGCTCGGCGCCGGTGCAGAGCACGTCGTTGATGCAATGCGCCGCGAGATCCATCCCCGCCCAGCGCAGGCGACCGGCGCGTCGCGCGAGCATCAGCTTCGAACCGACGCTGTCCATCGACGCTGCGAGGAGCCGGCGCTCGTCGAGTGGGTAGAGCCCTGCGAAGCCGCCGAACGCCCGAGCGCCCGTGGACTCGACTGCGGTCCGCAGGCGCTCGACGATCGATTCGGCCGTGGCGAGCGAGACGCCGGCCCCCTGATACGTCTTCGGCTTGCTCGTCAGGGGGCCAAGTCTAGAGCCGCGACCGGCGTCAGCCTCCGAGGTCGACGTGCTGACTTGCGGAAGGAGATCCCACCGTGAGGTCCCCGCCCTCCACGTGGTCGAGCACGAAGGCGTTGTTCTGGACAGGTGTCCGTTTGCCGTTGGCTTCTGCATAGGTGTGACCGTCCCCGACGAGCCCCACCACCAGCCGTGACCCGTCCTCCTGCCGGTCGGCCATGTAGATGCTGCCCGTGCGCAGGATGTCGCGGTCCGCGCAGGCCCCGCCTGCCGTCTGGGCCACCGAGTCCACCTCGACGAGGCACACCATCCCTCCCTTGCCCGGGACGGCATAGAGCGTCAAAGAGCCCTGCTCCTGGAGCAACCGCGAGCCGCCACCGTTCGGAGACGCGAAGTTCCGGTCGGCGAAGGGATAGTCGAGGACGCTCTGAGGCAACGTGTCCGCAGCGCGCGCAGCGTGGGCAAGGGCCGCCACCGAGCCGTTTCCGATCTGCACTTTGTCGCTACCGCTCAGGCCGAGCTGCGTGAGCAAGCCGGCGGTCGCCACTGCGACCACTACGGCCACTCCGAATTGAACGTGTCGCTTCCTCACGGCTACCACTGGTCCTTGCAGTCGTAGACGAAGTGCGTGCCGCCGTCGCGGTTCGAGCAGAACGAGTACGTGTAGTAGTAGCCCGGGTGGGCGTTGAAGCAGTTGCCGACGCACCATTTGTCGAAATGGCGGTAACCGGCCGGTGTGACTTCCCACACTTCGCTCCTCCATCCTGCGCTTGGCCCGAAGTAGAGCTCGTTGTAGATGTGGTTGTGAGCCGTCAAGCGGTCGTAGCCCTGAGCGTTCGGGGCCATGTTCTGCTGCCACCAGTAGATGTAGTACTCGGCGCCTGCAGTGGATGCGAACGTGAGGGCTAGCAACACGACCATCGCCACTGCGACCGCCCACCGTCTTTGAAATCTCAGTCGCACTTGCACCGTCCTTGTCGAGGTTTCCAAACTCGCGCAAGCATCCGGTGAACGAAGCGTCCCGTCAATTCGCTCTTTTGGACGGTGTCGCGTGCAGCTACGGCTTAGACGAACAGCTCTGCGTGCAGCTGTGGGCGGCCTTGCGGCCCCTCGGGAAGGAAGCGCACGAGCGTGTCTCCGACGGTGACTGTGTCCTTGGTGTACGGAACCTCGAGCAGCTCCCCGAGCGCCGCCGCCTTCAACTCCGGATCGTCTGCGCGCAGCTGCAGCTCCGCGAGCTTGAGGTCGGAACCACCGGTGAGGAATTCGTCGAGCCACTCGCGTGGCGGGTGCAGCTCGAGGCGGTAGCCCGCCCTCGTGGTCACGAACGTCCGCCTACCGCCGTGTTCCTGCACACGGAGCTCACGCAGCTCGGCGCGTGCCAAGGTGGCCACGAAATCGTCCTCGTCGAGCGCGAAGCCGAGGTGATCGATTCTCGGCAGCTCCCACTGCCCCGGCTGCACGACGACGTTGACCGCGCCACGCTCGAGCTCCGACAGACGCAGCTTGAACCCCACCTGGTCGAGCTCATCCCAGCCGTGCCCTGACTCGAAAGAGGTCGCGTCTTCGTCGATCCGGCCGTGCCTGGCGATCAGGTCGAAGCCAAGCTTGCCGACGTACCGCGCCTCGACCTCCCGGACCTTGCTCGTCACCAGGTGGTAATGGAAGAGCTGCACGAAGGCAGACTAGAGCCGTGCTGGCCCATCTGCCCGTCGACACCAGCTGGACGCTCGACCCGCTGCAGGTCGTACCGACCGTCCTGCTGGCGGTCCTGTACGCACGCCGGGTGCGGACGCTGCGCGCCCGGGGGACTGCTGTTCCGGGTTGGCGGATCGCACTCTTCGCGACCGGGATCGCGATCCTCTTCGTCGCGCTCGTGAGCCCGGTGCACGCGCTCGGCGCGCAGCTCTTCAGCTTTCACATGCTGCAGCACGTCCTGCTGGGAGATCTCGCGCCGCTCGCGCTCCTGGCAGGCCTGACCGGGCCGATCATGCGACCCGCGCTCGCTTTCCTGCACCGCCTGCGTTTCCTCGCGAATCCTCTGATCGCCTTGCCGCTCTGGGCGGTGAACCTCTACGCCTGGCACCTGCCGTACCTCTACGACGCGGCCGTGCGCCACGACTCCGTGCACGCGCTCGAGCATCTCTGCTTCTTCACGGGCGGCGCGATCATGTGGCTGCCCGTCCTGGAAACGCTGCCGGCGCCGGAGTGGTTCGGGAGCGGGGCGAAGCTCGCCTACATCGCCGTCGTGCGCGGCGTCGAGACCGTGCTCGGGAACATCTTCTTCTGGGCAGGAGCGACCTTCTATCCCGTCTACGAGCACAGCCAGAGGCTCTGGGGGCTCTCGCCCCTCGAGGATCAGGGGATCGCCGGCGCCGTGATGATGATCGAAGGCTCGATCGTCACCCTCGTCGCGCTTGCCTGGCTCTTTCTGCGGATGGCCGGTGAGGGCGAGCTCAGGCAGCGGCTGCTCGAGCGCGGTCTGGACCCGAGGACCGTGCGTCGCGCGGTGCGCTACGGACGCGCCAAGGAACTCGGCCCGCCGCGCTGAAACGAGGAAGCGCCTCCCGTGCGCTCCACCGGCGTCCATCACGTCGACCTCGTCGTTTCGGCGATCGGGCGCAGCCTGCCCTTCTACACCGAGCTGCTCGGGCCGCTCGGGTACCACAGCGTCGGTCAGGTCGAGGGCGAGCGTGGCGAAACGATCTGGTACCTGTCCGGCCCCGGCACGTCGATCGGTCTGCGCGAAGCGACGACGGCTTCGGGCCCGTATGACCGCTACCGCGTCGGGCTGCACCACCTGGCGTTCGAGGCCGGATCCCGCGCGCTGGTCGACGAGTGCGCCGCCTGGGTGCGGACACAGGACGTCGAAGTCGAGAGCGAGCCCCAGGAGTACACGTACCTGCAGGGGTACTACGCGACATTCTTTTACGATCCCGACGGTCTGAAGCTCGAGATCGTCCACGTTCCAGGCCTTGTAGCGGCCTGAGAGAAGGGAGCAAGATGTCGACGACTCCTCCAGAGCAGCCCACGACCCCACAGCAGCCGGGAGGCGGCTATGGGAGCTCGGGTCCGAACGTCAACCTCAACCTGGCGGCGCTCATGCCCACGCCGGGGAACGCTGAGCTCGTCGTGTACATCCTGGCGACCGTCTTCGTCGGGATCATCACGCTTGCCAACAGCCGAGTCGATGCGCCGGAGTTCGTGACGGCGTTTACGTTCTTCACCGTTGCCTACGTGCTGTCGCGCGGCATCGCGAAGGCGAGCCGCGTACTGGAACGCTAGACCGGCTCGAACTGCAGCTTCGCCGCCTCGCGCGGGATTGCCGTCGGGTAGTCCCGCGTGAGGCAGGCGCGGCAGAACTGCGACTCCGGCCGCCGCGTCGACGCCTGCAACCCTTCGAGTGAGATGTAGGCGAGCGAGGTCGCGCCGATGTGCTCGCGAACTTCCTCGACCGTCTTGTTCGCGGCGATCAGCTCGTTCGAGTCGGCGAAGTCGATCCCGTAGTAGCACTGCGAGATCACCGGCGGCGACGAGATGCGGACGTGCACCTCGGCGGCGCCCGCGTCGAAGAGCATCTGGACGATCTGCCGCGTCGTGTTGCCCCGGACGATCGAGTCATCCACGACGACGACGCGCTTGCCCGCCACCTCGGCGAGCGGGTTGAACTTCAGCCTGACCCCCTGCTCGCGCAGGCCCTGATCGGGTTGGATGAAGGTGCGGCCGACGTAGCGGTTCTTGATCAGGCCTTCGCTGAACGGAATGTTCGTTGCGCGAGAGAACCCGATCGCCGCGGGCGTCCCCGAGTCCGGGATGGGCATGACCAGGTCCGCCTCGGCGGGTGACTCCTCAGCGAGACGCTCGCCCATGCGCACGCGAGCAGCGTGCACCTCGACGCCGAGAAGCCGCGAGTCGGGCCGCGCGAGATAGAAGAACTCGAAGATGCAGAGCGCGCCGCCCTTGTCCTGCGGCACGACCTGGTGCGCCTCGACCCGCTCGTCGATCACCATCAGCTCGCCTGGGCGCACTTCCCGCTCGAACTCGGCGCCGACGAGGTCGAGCGCGCAGGTCTCGGAGGCGATCACCCAGTCGCGGTCGAGCCGCCCCAGGCAGAGCGGCCGCATCCCGCGCGGGTCGCGGAAGGCGATCAGCTTTCCCTCGGAGAGCGCGACCACGGAAAACGCGCCGTCCAGCTTGCGCATGACGTTCGCAACGGCGTCGGCGAGAGGGGCGGGATCGTTGGCGATCAGCGCGGCAATCACCTCGGTGTCCGCGGTCGTGGCGGGACGGTGGCCTTGTTCGCCGAGCTCCTCTCGCAGCTCGGCAGCGTTCGTCAGGTTGCCGTTGTGACCGAGCGCAATTGTGCGAGCGCTGCCGTGCTGCACGACGGGCTGCGCGTTCCACCACTGTGACGAGCCCGTGGTCGAGTAACGGGTGTGGCCGATCGCAAGATCTCCGCGCAGCCCGCGCAGCTTCTGCTCGTCGAAGACCTGCGTCACCAGCCCCATGTCGCGCAGCGCCGTGAGGCGCCCTTCGTCGGAAACCGCAATCCCGGCCGACTCCTGGCCGCGATGCTGGAGCGCGAACAGGCCGAAGTAGGTCAAGCGTGCGACGTCGCGCTCCGGCGACCGGACTCCGAACAGGCCGCACACTTAGCGCACCACGCCGATGCGCTGCAGGCCCCTGGCGCCGAGCCGCTCTACATCGTCCGGCGCACAGGCGAGCACGATCTGGCCGCCGGCTACCGGCGCGGGCAGCTCCACGTCCGCTCTGAGCCCCGAATACTCCTCGGCTTCGCGCAGCGCCTCCGCAAGGCCGCCGTCGGACACATCGTGCGCGAGCGTCAGCACAGGGGCAGCCTTCCAGACGAAGCGGACGAGTGCCGCCTCGGCGGCGAGGTCGAGCTCGCCGGGTGCGGTCGCCACGAGGACGACGTCGCCGCTTCGCCAGGCCCCGGGAACGAAGCGGACGTCGGGGACGAGCCCGACGCAGCCCACCACCGGCGTGGGCGGGATCGAGCGCCCGTCGGTGTCGTTGTAGAGCGAGACGTTGCCCGAGACCACCGGCACGCCGAGAGCGTCGGCGGCCCGAGCGATGCCTTCGATCGCCTGTTCGAGCTCCCAGCCGATCGCCGGCTTCTCCGGGTTGCCGAAGTTGAGGCAGTCGGTGAGCGCAAGCGGCTCCCCTCCCGCGCACGCGACGTTGCGGGCGGCGCCCAGTACCGCAAGTACGCCGGCGCGGAATGGATCGCGCTCGCCCGGCGGCGGTCCCTGAAGGGACACTGCGAGCCCGCGCAGCGATGGGCGCAGCCGCAGCACCGCGCCGTCGAGCCCGGGCCGCCGCACGGTGCGCGAGCCGACCAGCTGGTCGTACTGCTCGTAGATCCAGGCCTTCGGCGAGCTGTTGTGCGGCGAAGGCTCGACGTACTCCAGTGAGTGGGGCTGCGTCTCGACCTCGTAGCGCGGGCATTCGTCGGTGAGGAGCGCCGCCGGGATGGAGCCGACGAGCTCGTCGTCGTAGAAGGCGCGCAATTCGCCCGTGTCGCTGACGTCGCCGATCGGCGTGCAGCCGAGCTCCCACGTTGCGCACACGCGCTGCACGGCTTCGAGCATCTGCGGTCGCACGACCGCCACCATGCGCTCCTGCGACTCGGAGATCATGATCTCCCACGGCTTCATCCCGGTCTCCCGTAGGGGTACGCGGTCGAGGTGGACGTCGATGCCGGCGCCGTCGCGTGCCATCTCGGCGAGCGACGATGCAAGCCCGGCGGCTCCGCAGTCCTGCAGTGACTCGACGAGGCCGCCTTCGACGAGCTCGAGCGACGCTTCGATCAGCTTCTTGCCCGTGAACGGGTCGCCCATCTGCACGGTCGGGCGCTTGTCCGGATCGTCCTCGCCGAGCTCGGCGCTCGCGAGCACGGACGCGCCGCCGATCCCATCGCGGCCGGTGGTGGCGCCGTAGAGGACGACGTGTGCGCCGATGGCCGTCGCGCGCGCACGCGTGACCCGGTCCGCCGGCAACAGGCCGACGCACATCGCGTTGACGAGGCAGTTGTCGCGATACGCCTCGTCGAAGACGGCTTCCCCGCCGACGGTCGCGACGCCGACGCTGTTGCCGTAGTGGCCGATGCCGGCAACTGCGCGGCTGAAATCGTGGTCCGGTGCGCCGAACCGCAGGCCGTCGAGGAGCGCGATCGGCCGTGCGCCCATGGCCACAATGTCGCGGAGGATTCCGCCGACGCCGGTCGCGGCGCCCTGGAAGGGCTCGACGGCCGACGGATGGTTGTGGGACTCGACCTTGAAGGCGAAGGCTTCGCCGTCGCCGAGATCGATCACGCCCGCATTCTCGCCGGGGCCCTGCAAGACGCGTTTCCCCTCGGAGGGAAGCCGTTTCAGGAGGAGGGCCGAGTGCTTGTAGCCGCAGTGCTCCGACCAGAGCAGAGAAAAGACGGC
>DAINSN010000115.1:0-7935 GCA_036741295.1 Gaiellaceae bacterium | reverse complement strand
CCTCGCCTCCAAGGAGAGCGATTCTCGATGAAACGCAGGTCATACGGTCGCGACGCCGGTCTGACGTTCCGAATGCTCCTCACGGGCTCCCTGCTTGGGCTCCTCTACGTCGTCTTTGCGGTCGTCCTCTTCCAGGTCCTGAGTGTCGGCCTCGTCCCGATGATCGTGATCGTCGTCGGGATCGCCTTCTTCCAGTACTTCACCTCCGACAAGCTCGCGCTCGCGGCCTCGGGCGCGAAGGTGGTCGAGCGCGACCAGGCTCCGGAGCTGCACGCCATGATCGAGCGGCTCTGCGCAATGGCCGACCTGCCGAAGCCGCGGGTCGCGATCATCGACACGGACGTACCCAATGCCTTCGCGACGGGGCGAAGCCCCAAGCACGCTGCCGTTGCGGTCACCCGCGGCCTGTGGCAGCGCCTGGAGCCGCAGGAGGTCGAGGGCGTGCTGGCGCACGAGCTCTCGCACGTGGCGAACCGCGACGTGCTGATCATGACCGTCGCAAGCTTCTTCGCAATGCTCGCCGGCCTGCTCACCCGCTTCGGGCTCTACGGCGGCATGTTCGGCGGCGGCGGCCGCGGTCGCGACAACAACACCGTTCCGGTCTGGCTGATCGTCCTGCTCGTGTCCGTCGTGACGTACGTCCTCAGCCAGATCCTCATCCTCGCCATCTCGCGCTACCGCGAGTTCGCGGCCGATCGCGGCTCGGCGCTGATCACCGGCGCACCCGAGCACCTGATGAGCGCGCTCCAGAAGATCACGAGCGACATCTTCAGGATCCCCGAGCGCGATCTGCGCCAGGTCGAGACGATGAATGCGTTCTTCATCATCCCGACGTCCGTCAAGAAGGGAGCGCAAACGCTCTTCATGACGCACCCGCCGCTCGAGAAGCGCCTCGAGGCGCTGTCCGAGATCGCCCGAGAAATGGGTCGACCGGTCGCATAGCGCCCCCGGCGTGGGTCTTCGCGACGTTCTCCTCGGCAAGAAAAAGCTCGCAGGGCCTGCGCGCGAACGGCTCTTCGCGCTGACGACAGCGGCGGTGACACTCGACACCGAGCTCGGCCTGCGCAGCGCCGGTGCGGGCGGGATCGTCTTCAAGCCGCTCTCCGCCGGGGAGTTCGTGCGCGCGGAGAACGATCTGCAGCAGCTGCTCGACAGCCTCGCGAGCGGGTCGGGGTCGAAGCTCGAGCGGCGCGAGGACTCGTTCGGCTACACGTGGATCATCGTCCGCGATCCTGACCTCGAGGACCAGGTGACGACGATTCACGCGGTGGCCCAGGGCCTCGAGGAACAGGGATTCGGGTCGCAGCTCCTGGCCGCGGTCTTCAAGTTCGATGGCGGCAAGCATCCTGTCTACTGGATCTACGGCTATAAGCGCGGCGCGTTCTGGCCCTTCGTCCCGACGGGCGAGGACCAGAAACGGGACAACGCAGAGGAGCTCGAGCTGAAGGCGAAGCTGGAGAAGGAGCTGCCCGTGGAGCAGGACCTGACCCGCTGGTTCGGCGTCTTCGACGCACCGCTCTAGCCCTGTCCCAACGGGCCACTGTCTTGGGGTCTGACCCCAGCCGTGGCGGTTTCGGACGGGAAACCGTGCCGGAAGTGGGGCGGAATCGTGCCGGCTTTGCAGCAAGAGACCGGAATGCCTGCAAATCGGGGCTGCGTCACGGTGACTCTCTGATGACACCAAATGTGACTTGACATGACATCACGCTGATGTCATAGTGCCCTCCATGAACGTGGCGGCCTATGTCGAGGCACTCCAGCAGGATCTGGCGAACGTCGCCGGGATCGGCGACGAGGCGGTGGCTGAAGCCGCCCGCCGGATTGCCGCAGCCTTGGAGTCATCCCTCCGACTCCGGTTGACGGATGCCCTCGGCGAGGCCGCCGCGGAGCTCACGAATCAGCTCCCTGACGGGCACGTGGAAGTGCGCGTCTCCGCCGGCGAGCCGGAGCTCGTCTACGTTCCCGATCCCGGCGCGCCTCCGCCGTCGGGGCTGGAAGACCTCAGTGCGCGGATCACGCTGCGGCTGCCCGAGACGCTCAAGACGATCGTCGACGCGGCCGCTCAAGAAGCAGGCGTGTCGGCGAACACGTGGCTGCTGCAGCAGATCACGCGCAGTGCGGACCCCAAGCGGCGCAACCAACCTGGCGGCCGCCGCATGACCGGTTACGGCCAAAGCTGAAAGGAGCGACCATGCACGTCCTTCCTCTCCCATTCGGGCTCGCGCTGGCACTCATTCCGCGCCGCGACGCCGACAAGCTTCGCGACGACGAACCACCAGTTCGTGTCCGCTTCGAAAAGACGACGCACGCCAGAGAGCAGATCCTCGGCGACCTGAAGCACTTCGACGCGGGCCGCTTCATCATCTGATGCGCAGCGAGACCTATTCCACTCCGGGGCCCCTGCGCCTGAACCTCGAGATCCCCGCCGGGGAGATCGAGATCGAGACGGGGAACACGGACGAGACACATGTGGAGCTCGAGGCCGTCGCGAACAACGACGCGATCCGCGACCTAGTCGAGAACTCGCGCATCGAGCTGGTGCGGCGCGGCGACGGCCACGAGGTCGTCGTGGAGGCGAAGGCACGCCACGGCATCTTCATCTCGATCAGCCGCGGGCCCGACATTCGCTTCGGCGGCCCCGATGTGCGCCTGCGGATCACGTGTCCACACGGCGCCGACCTTGACGTCCAGACGAAGTCAGCCGACCTCCGTGCGCGCGGCGAGTACGGCGCCGTCGACCTCAAGACAGCATCCGGCGACATGCAGGTGGAGAAGGCGAAAGGCGCCACGCGGATCAAGACGGCGAGTGGCGACGTGCACATCGACGACGTTGCCTCCTCGCTCGAGGTCCAGTCGGTTTCCGGCGATCTGCACGCCGGCGCGGTCCACGGCGACATTCGCGCGCAGCTCGTCTCCGGCGACGTTCATGTGCGCGACGCGGGCGGCGCGATCAGCACCAACACGGTCTCCGGCGACCAGCGCTTCGAGGCGGTGCAGCGCGGACGCATGGAACTGAAGGCGATCTCGGGCGACGTCACGGTCGGCGTTCGCAGCGGCGCTCGCGTGTACGTCGACGCCAACACCGTGAGTGGCGCGACGAGCTCCGAGTTCGAGCTGTCGGATGCCCCGGTGCAGGCGCCTCAGGCCGAGAATGCACCGCTCGTCGAGTTGTTCGTGAAGACGGTCAGCGGCGACGTCCGCATCGAGCGAGCCCTCGCGACAGCGGAGTTGGCCGAGCAACCGTGAGGCTCTGGCCAGAAGGGGGTCTCTGGCGGCAGTCCGACTTTCTGAAGCTCTGGTCTGCCGAGACCGTCAGTCAGTTCGGGACGCAGATCAGCCAGCTGGCGCTGCCGCTCGCGGCCATCGACGTGCTGCACGCAAGCGCGTTCGAGGTCGCCACGCTGACAACCGTCGAGTTCCTGCCGTTCCTGCTCGTCAGCCTGCCGGCGGGAGTCTGGGTCGACCGCCTGCCACGGCGACCGATCCTGATCGCCGGCGATCTTGCGCGCGCCGGGCTGCTCGCATCGATTCCGATCGCCTACTTCTTCGACGCGCTGACGATCTGGCAGCTCTACGGCGTGGGCTTTCTCGTCGGGATCGCGACGGTGTTCTTCGATGTCGCGTACCAGTCGTACCTGCCCTCACTCGTGGAGCGCCGACAGATCATCGACGGCAACGCCAAGCTCGAGATCAGCCGGTCCGCAGCGCAGCTGGGAGGGCCTGGCGTCGCCGGCCTGCTCATCGGCTGGCTCAAAGCGCCCGCGGCCATTCTCTTCGACGCGGTCAGCTTCCTCGGCTCGGCGCTCTTCATCTTCTCAATCCGGAAGGCGGAGATCTCGCAGGCAGACCGGGCGCCCCGGCGGAAGATGCGCACCGAGCTGCGCGAAGGGCTCAGCTACGTGTTGGGCCATCCGTACCTAAAGAACATCGCGGCCTGCACCGCGCTCTTCAACTTCTTCGGCTTGATGGGGTTCGCGATCCTGCTCGTCTTCGCTCGTCGTGAGCTCGATCTGAGCCCTCAGGCGATCGGCCTCGCCTTCACGCTGTCGAACATCGGGCCACTGCTTGCAGCCCTCTCGGCCGGCAAGATCTTCGCGCTGATCGGGGTCGGCAGGACGATCATCGTCTCCTCGATCCTCGGCGGGCCGATGTTCCTCGTGATCCCGTTTGCGCCCCACGGGCACGCGGCCCTCGCCCTGCTGGTTCCCACGATGGTCGTCGGGGGTTTCATGGGCGTCGTCTACAACATCGCGCAGGTCAGTCTGCGGCAGGCGATCACGCCGGAGCGCATCCAGGGCCGGATGAACTCCGTGATGCGCTTCATCGTCTGGGGAGCGATTCCCCTCGGCTCGTTCACAGGGGGCGTTCTCGCCTCGGTGATCGGTCTCAAAGCCACGCTGATCCTCGGCGGAGGTGGCTGCTCCCTCGCCTTCCTGCCGCTGTTGTTTTCGCCGGTTCGATCCGTCCGCGAAATGCCCGAGCCGCTCGACGAAGATCCGCTGCTCGACGTGCTCCTCGCGGACACCGAAGCCGCCGCCGTGCCGCCGCCGCATGTCTGATGCGCGAGCTCTTCCGTATCCGGGACGCGCGCGTCTTCCTCATTGGCTCGGGTCTGTCGATGCTCGGGGACTCCGCGATGTTCCTGGTGCTCGGTATCTGGGCCAAGGACCTCACGCACAGCAACGCGGCTGCCGGGCTCGTGTTCTTCGTTCTCGTGCTGCCTTCGCTCTTCGCCCCGTTTGCGGGCCTCGTCATCGACCGCGTACGCAAAAAGCCTCTCATCATCGGCGTCAACTGCGTCATGGCCGCCGCCGTGCTCCTGCTGCTCTTCGTGCACGACCGTGGCGACCTGTGGTTGATCTACGTCGTCGCCGGCATCTACGGCGCGGCCGGAGCAATCCTCGGCTCGGCACGGTCGGCGTTTCTCACCGTGATGCTGCCACGCGAACTCCTCGGCGATGCGAACGCTGTCTTCTCCACCATGCGCGAAGGGCTCCGATTCCTCGCACCCCTGTTAGGCGCGGGTCTCTATGCGGCGTTCAGCGGCCGGATCGTTGCGATCGCGGACGGTCTCACGTTCGTCGGCCTTGCGCTGGCACTCCTCTTCGTGCGCACGCCCGAGACGCGAATCGAGCGCGAGGAGCAGCACTTCCTCACTGAGTTGTCGGCGGGCGTGAGGCACGTCTTTGCCACGCTCCCTTTGAGGCAGATCATCCTCGCGACCGCGGCGTGCCTGCTGGTGGTCGGGTTCTCCGAGACGCTCTTCTTCGCCGTGGTCGAGTTCGGGCTGCACCGGCCACCGTCGTTCCTCGGGGTGCTGGAGTCGCTACAGGGAGCAGGGGCGATCGTCGGCGGCGTGACCGCAGGACGCGCTCTCCGTCACTTCGGCGACGTGCGGCTCGTGGGCTGGGGGATGGTGCTGTTCGCGGTTGGAGATGCGAGCTTCGCGTCGTCCAGTCTGCCGGTCGTGTGCGCCGGGATCATCGTCGCCGGCTTCGCAGTCTCCTGGTTCATCGTCGGCTTCTCGAGTTCGATCCAGCTACGCACGCCGCAGCGGCTGCAGGGCCGTGTCGCCTCGGCGGCCAACACGATGGTCGGCACCCCGCAAACGATCGGGATCGCGCTCGGCGCCTTCCTCGTGAGCGTTCTCGACTACCGCGTGCTCGTCGCGGCGATGTTCGTCGCTATTTTGGCCTGCGGCGCGTATCTGCTCACGCGCGGGCCGGAACCGATCGCGGTCGAAGAGCCCGCGCTCGCCTAGCTGCTTTCCAGCTCCTTCTTCTCGCCGCCCGAGCCGACTTCGGCCTTCATCTGCTCCAGTTCGCGGTCGACCTGCTGCTGTGACGCGAGCTGCGAGAGCTCGCGGTCGAGCTGCGTCTTGCTGGAGCCGAGTTCCTCGAGGTCGCCCGAGGACACGAGCTCGTCGATCGCCGACGCGCGCGCCTGCATCTGCTCGGTCTTGTCCTTGGCGCGCTGGATCGCGAGACCGGTGTTGTCCATCTCGCGGCCGATCCCCGTTGCCGCCTCGCCGATCCGCACCTGCGCCTCGGCCGCGGAGTACTGCGCCTTGATCACTTCCTTCTGCGAGCGGAACTGCTCGATCTTGGCGGACAGCTGCTTCTCGCTCGCGACGAGCTTCTCTTGCTGGTCCTGCAGCTGCTTCACCTGCGTGTCGAGATCCTGGAGCTGTTGCTGGATCCCCGACTTCCGTTCGAGGGCCTGCCGGGCGAGGTCCTCGCGGCCGGCGCCGACCGCCTGGCGCGCCTGCGTATCGAGCGTGACGACGTTCTGCTCCAGCTGTGTTGTCTGGAGCTCGAGCCGCTTCTTGGCCGTGACGACGTCGGCGACACCACGCTTGACGTTCTGCAGCGACTGGAGCTGCTTCTCGTAGGAGTAGTCAAGCGTCTCGTTCGGGTTCTCGGCCCGGTTGAGCAGCGCGTTGAACTTGGCCTTGATGATCTCCCCGGTCCGTGACAGCAGCCCCATCTCAGTTCCTCCTCATCGCAGGTGTGGCCGGTAGCGTACCGCCGTGCTCGTCGAACGGAGCCTTCATCCGCGCTACCTCTCCAACGCCTACCTCGTCGCCGACGAGGAGGGTGGAGCCGCCCTTTACGTGGATTCCGGTGCGCCGCTGGAGCCGCTGCAACAAGCAGCCGAGCGCTGGCGGGTCGAGCCGGAGATCGTCCTGCGGACACACTCGCATCCAGACCACGTCGAACACGAGGGCGAGCTCGGCATGCCGGTCGAGACCGGTGCCGCCGAGGTGGGCGGCTTGCGCGTCGAGGCGCTGGCCACACCCGGCCACTCCGACGACATGGTCGCGTTCGTCGTCAACGGCGAGGCGGTGTTCACGGGCGACACGCTCTTCAAGGATTCGGTCGGCGGCGGGAACTTCGAGCAGGTGCGGCAGTCGGTGATGGACGTCCTGATGAAGCTGCCGCCGGAGACCCGTGTTCTCCCCGGCCACACCGACGAGACGACGATCGGCCGGGAGTGGGAGGAGAACCCGTTCATCAAGGTCTGGCGTGGCGCCGAGCCGGAAGGAACGGAGCGCGTCCGCGTTGCCGGTGAGGACGCGACCCTGATCGTCTGGTCGCCGGACTACGACGGCGGCGGCAAGGCCTGGGTTCGCTTCGACGACGGCCGCGACGCGATCGTCGGCGGCTCCCGGGTCGAGCGGAGTTAGTGGCTCTGAGCCGTTAGCTCTTTATTCAGCGCCGGCGGGATCCGCGCGAACGGTGTGCCAGCTTTCCCACGTGATGCGGAGGATCACCAGCGTGATGATCAGGCCGATCAGCGGATCGGCAATCGGAACGCCGAGCGCGACAACGGCGGCGCTCGCCAACACGCCGAGACTGACGAATCCATCAACGCGCGCGTGGTTGCCGTCGGCTACGAGGGCAGGGCTGTTCAAGCGGTTGCCGGCGCGTGTTCGAATCTGCGCCGCGATCTCGTTGCCGACGAATCCGATCACACCCGCCGCCGCGAGCCACCACAGGTGCGTAAGCGTGTGAGGGTGGATGAAGCGCAGGATCGTCTGAACGAGCGCGACGACGGCGCTCACGAAGATCGTCAAGACCACGGCGACGCCCGCCCAGCGCTCGCCGCGAGCGCTGCGGAAGAAGAACGCAAGGCCAAGCGGAATCGCCGTCAACGCATCGCCAAAGTTGTGGATGAGATCGGCGAGTAGCGCCACGCTCAGCACCAGCACGTAAATCGCTGTTTGTGCCGCAGCAGTGACCGTCAGTACGACGAGGCTGAGCGAAACAGCCCTGATGCCCGCGCGGGAGCGGATGATCGACCGATCGACGAGCGGGCCGTGCGAGTGGCCGTGGTCGTCCCCACTGTGACCGTCATGCTCGTGCGGCTCGTGGGTGTGGTTCGCGTCGAGCGCGCAGCTCACGGTGTGACTCATGCGCCGCAGCGTAGCGGCGG
>DAINSN010000114.1:0-8093 GCA_036741295.1 Gaiellaceae bacterium | reverse complement strand
ACGGGCGCACGGTCGGCCTCTTCTAGTGGCTGGACGCCGAGGGCCGCGGCACGCGACGCCTCTCTCTGGGCCCTAGACCGCGGGAATAGGCGTTGCGGAGCCGACGTTCTATCCGGTATAACGAAACTAGTCGTTTAGTTTCTGTACTACCGGAAAGGAGAAACACAGATGGATCCGTTCAGCTACGCGATGGGCTTGATCGCAGTGCAGCGGCAGTTCGAAGAGAGTGAGCCGCACCGACGCAGCGTCTCGAAGGCTCGGGCGACCCGCCGAAGAGGCAAGCTCCGAAGCCTCGTCAACCAGGTCGTTGCCGGCCGGGACGTGCCTCCCAGCTACGGAGCACATCTAAGAGCACAAGCCGAAGGAAGGAAGTAGGGGATCATCGGAGCTACATGACCGAATCGACCGCTGAGGCTCGAGGGCGCGGCCGGCCTCGCAGCGAAAAGGCCCAGAAGGCGATTCTTGCTGCCGCGATCGAGCTCCTGCTCGAACAGGGTCTCCACGCGATGAGCATGGATGCCGTTGCCGAGCGGGCCGGCGTGAGCAAGGCCACGATCTACCGCTGGTGGCCCTCGAAAGAACTGCTCGCGCTCGACGCGCTCGCGACCGAGTGGCAGGTGGCGGCCCCGGCTGCAACCCGTGACACCGGCTCGCTCCGAGGCGACCTGCTGCTACGGCTCCGTCCGTGGTTACGCCAGTTGCGCGACAAGCCGTACGGACGTGTCGTCGCGGGGCTGGTCGCGACGGCGCAGGCCGATGCCGAGTTCGCCGAGCTCTATCTCGAGCGCTTCGTCCGTCCCCGCCGCGATGCAATGCGCCCGGTCCTGCTGCGGGCGATCGAGCGCGGCGAGATCCCCGCGAACATGGACCTGGAGGTCGCGCTCGACCTCATCTACGGCCCGGTCTACCACCGCATGCTGCACGGCCACGCGCCGCTCGACGAGCGCTTCGCCCGTAATCTCGTCGACACGATCATGGCCGGCATCGCGCCCGGGCTTTGACTCTCTAGGACGGCGGAGGAGCGGTCGACTCGCGCACGTTGAGGCGCGGGCGGAACGAGGAGTGAGGCAGCGGCTTCGCGGGCTCGGCGATCAGGGTCTGCAGCACGTTCACGGCCGTCTCTGCAATCTCCTGGATTGGTTGCTCGACCGTGGTCAGGGCGGGCGAGGTCCAGGCGGCTGCATCGATCCCGTCGAAGCCGACGACCGAGAGGTCTGTCGGAACGCGTAGACCGTTCGCCGCTGCCTCCTGCAGCACCCCGATCGCCATCAGGTCGTTCGAGCAGATCACGCCTGTCGGCCGCTCGCTACTCGCGAGGAGGACTCGCACCGCCGTACGCCCTCCTTCGACACTGAATTCGCCGTGCGCGACCAGTCCGTCGGGATCGAGCCCCGCAGCCCGTAGGGCTCGCTCGCGTCCGGCCGCCTTCTCCTGCGTGGGGAGATAGAAATCCGGTCCGGCGACATAGCCGATGCGCGTGTGCCCGAGCTCGAGCAGATGCTGCGTTGCGCACTCGCCGGCGAACACCTCATCGACTGCGACCGACGGCACGCTCAGTGAGTTGAGTGCGCCGTTCACGAACACCATCCGGGCGCCTTCGTCGACGAGCCGTCCGTAGTGGTCGTGCTCGCCACTCATGTTGGTCATCTCACAGGAGATGAAGATCATTCCGTCCACCTGCCGATCGAGCAGCATGTGCACGTAGTCGACTTCCCGGAACGCTGCAGCAGTGGTCGAGCAGAGGATCGAGGCGAAGCCGGCTGCCGTGGCCCGCTTCTCGATTGCCTGTGCGAGCTCCGGGAAGATCGGGTTCTCGAAGTCGGGCAAGAGCAAACCGATCACTCCCGTCTCGGTCCGACGGCTGGGTGGGACGTAGAGCAGCTCACGCATCGCCCGCTCGACGCGCTCCCGTGTCTCCGAGCGAACGTTGTCCAGCCCGCTCGCAACGCGGGATGCCGTGGCGACGCTAACGCCGGCTTGACGGGCTACATCGCGGAGGCTGGCCATGGTCTTACAGGTCTATGTAACAGATTCTCAGGACGAACTCCAGCGATTTGGAGGCTTGACTTTCTCTCAGGTGAGGCATAGTCTCCTGCCTGTTTCATGGGGATAAGACATGTTTCAGAGCAGTTGGCGCCGGCTACGGCCGGGCGGACTGAGGAGGAGGAGAACCAATGAAGGTAGGAAGGCGTTTTGCCGTCCTGCTCGCCGTCGTCCTCGCCGTGGCGCTGTCGCTGATCGGCAGTCGTTCCGCACCGGCGGCGCATGCGAGCGCGAAGGCAGCGAAGCTCACGATCTGGGTCGACAACGTCCAGAAGCCGGCGATCGACAAGATCGCGTCGAGTTGGGGCACGCGACGTGGGGTCGACGTGAACGTCGTGTTCCACTCATTCGGAACCATCCGCGACGATCTGAAGACGGTCAAAGCCGAGAACGCACCTGACGTCATCGTCGCGGCGCATGACTGGACGGGCGATCTGGCGGCGAACGGCCTTGTACTGTCGCTGTTCCCGACGAAGGCGCTGAAGAAGCAGTTCCCGAAATATGCGCTTGACGCATTCTCTTACGGGGGCAGGCTCTACGGCGCACCGTATGCGCTCGAAAACGTCGGCCTCGTCGTGAACACGAGGCTCGTGAAGGTTCCGAAGACCTTCGCGCAGTTCGAGAAGGAAGCGCTGGCGTTCAAGCGCAAGAGCCCCGACAACATCGCCCTCGCCGTGCCACAGGGCTCGGGCGGGGACGCCTACCACATGTATCCGTTCTTCTCGGGCCTCGGCGGCTTCGTCTTCGGCCACGCCAAGAACGGTGCGCTGCAGCCGAACAACCTCGGTCTCAGCAACAAGACGTTCCTGAAGAACGCGGCCCTCATCGACAAGTGGAATCGCGAGGGCCTGATCAACTCGAAGATCGACTACGGGACGGCGAAGAACGCCTGGTTGAAGCAGCAGGCGGCGTTCTGGATCACCGGGCCGTGGGAGGTCGACGCGTTGAAGGCGAGCGGCAATCCCTTCCGGATCATCCAGCTTCCGAAGATCAAGTACCGCTCGGTGCCGTTCCTCGGCGTGCAGGGAGCAATGGTGACCAAGTTCTCGCAGGCACACGGCGTCGAGAGCCTCGCGAAGGACCTGGTTGCGAGTGAGATGATGAAGGCGAGCTTCCAGCTCGATCTCGAGCAGGCGAATCTCCGCTACCCGGCGAACAAGCTGGCCGGTAAGCAGGTCAACGACGCGATCCTGAGGCAGTTCGGAGCCGCCGGCCTCGGCGGCGTTCCCATGCCGAACATTCCGCAGATGGGCAGCGTCTGGGCGGAGCTCGGCGGTGCTTGGGTCAAGGCCACGAAGGGCAGCGGAGCAACATCCGCGCGTGCTGCCTTCACGACGGCCGCGAAGAACATCCGCGACAAGATCGCGGGAGGCTAGGCAACTGAAGCCGGTGGGCGCCCGTCCAGGCGGGCGCCCACTACTACCTTTCGGCTTGCGATTCGACAGGAGGAAGGTCTGAGCACTCCGGCTGCAGGAATGAAGCCGACAGCGCGCGCGAGTGCGGGAACACGGGCGCTCTCGCTCCCGACTCGGCTGATCAGCGCCTTTTCGGGGACGGTCGGGCTCGTGATCAAGATCGTGCTGCTGAGCCTGGTCAATGCGTTCGCGATCTGGGCGGCCGTCGTGTTGGTCGATCACCACAAGTGGCGAGCGGTCGTTCTTCTCGTGCTCGTGACCGCGGCGATCGACGCCATCTATCTCACCAAGCGCTGGACTCTCCCGCTGAAGTTCCTGATCCCGGGAACGGTCTTCCTGCTCGCGTTCCAGGTCATCCCGGTCGCGTACACGATCAACGTCGCCTTTACGAACTACTCCACGGGTCACATTCTCTCGCGGGCCGAGGCGATCTCGAACATCGAACAGAACTCGCTCACGGAGTCGACCAACGGCGCGTCGTACTCGATGACCCTGATGCGAGACGAGAAGCACCAACTCGTGCTCGCCCTACTCGACGACTCCGGCCGCACCTTCATCGGCACGCCGGACGGATTGCGCCCGATCCCGAAGTCCCAAGTCACCATCGCCGACGGCACGATCGTGTCAGCACGGGGTTACTCCCCGATCAAAGGCACGGAGCTGGGCAGCATCGACACCGAGACCTCGTCCTACAAGGTCCCGGTCGGGGGAGGAAAGGCAATCGAGCCGCAAGGCTTCGACTCGGCGGTGGTGCTTCAGCCGACGTACCGGTTCGACGAGCGGCGCAACGCATTCGTCCGCATCAAGGACGGCGTTCTCTTCAAGGACAATGGACGCGGCGCGTTCGTCGCACCGAATGGCACTGAAATCGAGCCCGGCTGGAAGACCTACGTCGGCATGCGCAACTTCGGGCGGATCATCCACAGCCCGCTGATCAGAAGCCCGTTTCTCAAGGTCTTCGTCTGGACGATGGTCTTCGCGACCTCCGTCGTCTTTCTCTCGTTCGCACTCGGCCTGCTGCTCGCAATCACGCTGAACAAGCCCGGCCTCAGATTCCAGCGGACGTATCGAGCGCTGCTGATCATTCCGTACGCGGTTCCCGCCTTTCTCGCTCTCCTGGTGTGGCAGGGCCTGCTCAACGACGACTTCGGCGTCGTCAACCGCGCCTTCCACATAAGCGTCCCGTGGCTCTTCGACCCGAACTGGGCTCGGCTTTCGGTGATCCTCGTGAGCGTATGGCTGACCGTTCCGTATTTCTTCCTCGTCTCGCTCGGCGCTCTACAGTCGATTCCGAGCGAGCTGATCGAGGCTGCCGAGGTCGACGGCGGTGGGGCCTGGCAAGTCTTCCGGAAGATCACGCTGCCCCTCCTGCTTGTGGCCGTCGCGCCGTTGATGATCGCGTCGTTCGCGTTCAACTTCAACAACTTCAACAACATCTTCCTACTCACCGGAGGTGGGCCGGCCTTGAATGACAGCCCGGTCGCCGGCGCGACAGACATCCTCATCAGCTACACGTACAAGATCGCGTTTGCGGCGGGCAAAGGGCAGGACTACGGGCTCGCGAGCGCCATCGCGATCTTGATCTTCATCACCGTCGGCACGATCTCCGCTATCTCGTTCTCTCGTACGAGGGCCCTGGAGAATCTCGCGTGAGCATCGTCGAACGCCAGGCAGAGCTCTCGCTACCGGCGGTGGCGACGGGCCGCCGCAAGAAGGGGCGCGGCTTCGCGGACACCTGGTGGCGTCACGTGATCGCTTTGATCGGCGTCGTGATCGCGCTGTTCCCCGTTGCCTACATCGTGTCCGCAGCATTCAACGGCGACAGCTCGCTGAGCGGCTCGTCGCTGATCCCGCGCAAGCTGACGCTCGACAACTTCCGCTCGCTCTTCGGCGTGCAACAGCACACGACCGGACACGCAACCTTCCAGAACGCTCATTATCTGAGCTGGTTCGGGAACTCGATGATCGTGGCAGGCGCGACCGCATTGCTGACGGTTCTCCTGAGCGCTCTGGCCGCCTACGCATTCAGCCGCTTCCGCTTCCGCGGGCGCCGGATGGGGATGTTGACGCTACTTCTGATCCAGATGTTTCCGCAGTTGCTCGCCGTCGTGGCGATCTATCTGATCGTCCTGAACACCGGAGACGTCTTCCACTTCATTGGACTCAACACGCTTCTGGCTCTGATCGTCGTCTATCTCGGTGGCGCGATGGGAGTGAACACCTGGCTGATGAAAGGCTTCTTCGACACGATTCCCTCGGAGCTCGACGAGTCCGCACGCGTCGACGGTGCGACGCCGGCGCAGGTCTTCTGGGGCGTGGTGCTGCCGCTGGCCGCGCCGGTCCTGGCGGTGATCGCGCTCATCTCCTTCATCTCGACCTTGAACGAGTTCGTCATCGCGAGCGTGATCCTCGAGACGCAGCAGAGGTTCACGCTCCCTGTCGGCCTTTGGCAGTTCATCGACCAGAAGTACTCGGAACACTGGGGGCCCTTCGCCGCAGGCGTGCTGATCGCGGCAATCCCGGCTGCGCTTCTGTTCGCTTTCCTCCAGCGTTACATCGTGGAAGGGCTGACCCAGGGCGCGGTCAAGGGATGAGCGCGACGGAGCTCGACCTCTCGGCATCCCTACTCGACCAGCCGCATCACGACGGCTCCGAGGTGTACGTCGCGGAGCGGCCGGAAGAGCTCGGCGGCGAGGCAGTCGTGCGGATTCGGGTTCCCCACGAGGTCGGTGCGGTCGCGCTCCGCTACGTCGAGAACGGCGAGCCGCGCGGAGTGGAAGCCACCGAGGAAGAAAGCGGGTGGTGGCGTGCGCGTTTTCCCGTTCCGAATCCCAACGTCCGCTACCGCTGGCTGCTCGCCGGGGGCGAGGTCGGCTATGCATGGCTGAACGGTCTCGGAGTCGTGCCTCATGACATTCCGGATGCAGACGACTTCGTGCTGTCGCTCGATCGCGGTGGTCCCTCGTGGCACCTCGAGTCCGTCGTGTACGAGATCTTCCCCGACCGCTTTGCGACGACGGGCGCCGGCGGCGCACCGCCCGACTGGGCCGTCCCGCGCAGCTGGGACGAGCTGCCGACGGGGCGCGGGCCCGAGACGCCGTACGAGTGGTTCGGCGGTGACCTCGGCGGAGTCGAGGCGCACCTCGACCACATCGAGTCGCTCGGGGCGAACGTCATCTATCTGACGCCGATCTTTCCGGCGGGAAGCACTCATCGCTATGACTCCACGACCTTCGACCGCATCGATCCACTGCTCGGCGGCGACGAGGCGCTCGAGTCGCTGACGCGTGCCGCCCACGCCCGCGGCATGCGGGTGATCTCGGACTTGACGACGAACCACACAGGCGACAAACACGAGTGGTTTGTCGGCGGCGAGCGCGACCTGTATCTCTTCGACGAACGGGGCGAATACGAAGCGTGGTGGGGGATCAAGTCGCTGCCGAAGCTGAACTGGCTCTCCCCCGAGCTGAGACGGCGTCTGCAGGAGACCGCGCGCAAATGGCTGGAGCCGCCCTATGGGCTCGACGGCTGGCGCGTCGACGTCGCCAACATGAGCGGGCGGACGGGCGCGACCGACGTCAATTCGGATGTCGCCCCGACCCTCCGGGAGGTGCTCCACCCGGAATCGCTGCTCGTCGCCGAGAACTTCCACGACTTCCGCTCGGACTTCCCCGGCTGGCACGGTGTCATGAATTACGCCGGCTTCTCCCGTCCGGTCTGGACGTGGCTACGCGGCGACGTGGAGATTCCATACTTCGGACTGCCCGTCTCGATGCCGCGTCTCGGCGGCGAGGCCTCCGTGGCGACGATGCAAGCGTTCCGTGCCGGCGTTCCCTGGCAGTTCGTCCTGCACTCGTGGTCCATCCTCGACAGCCACGACAGTCCTCGGTTCCGCACGATTGCGGGATCACGCGATCGTCAGCTCGTCGGAATCGGTTTGCAGATGACGATGCCCGGCGTCCCAATGGTCTTCGCCGGCGACGAGCTCGGGCTCGAGGGTGAATGGGGCGAGGACGCGCGTCGAACGATGCCGTGGGATCGCCAGGACACTTGGGACCTCGCGCTCCTCGGCGAGTACCGCCGGCTGATCGCCCTGCGACGGTCGAGCCCCGCGCTCGGACGCGGCGGGATCCGCTTTGCGTTCGTGGACGACGACGTCATCGTCTACCTCCGCGAGTCGACCGGCGAGCGTCTCCTCTGTCTCGCCAGCCGCGACGAGCACGCCCCGGTTCGGCTGCGGCTCTCGGGACTGGGAGCACGCGAGCTGGAGTGTTTGTACGGATCGGATGCAGAGCTCGAGAGCGATGAGGCAGTGCTTCCCGCCACAGGACCTTCCTTCCACGTCTGGAGGCTGACGAATGGCTGAGGTGATCTTCGACAAGGTCGAGAAGGTCTACGACAACGACGTTCATGCCGTCCACGATCTGTCGCTCGAGATCCGGGACGGAGAGTTCGTCGTGCTCGTCGGGCCTTCGGGCTGCGGGAAGACGACCGCGCTGCGCATGGTCGCCGGCCTGGAGGAGATCACCGACGGCAAGGTCTCGATCGGCGGACGGGTCGTCAACGACCTGACGCCGAAGGAGCGCGACATCGCGATGGTCTTCCAAAATTACGCGCTCTACCCCCACCTGTCGG
>DAINSN010000113.1:0-8103 GCA_036741295.1 Gaiellaceae bacterium | reverse complement strand
ACGACGACACTCAGCCCTCGGCCACCAACCCCCAGTCAGCAGAACCAACCTGCTCGGGTCCTACAGCTAGCGGACGACTCGGAAGGTCCGAGAGCCCATCAGCTCGCCGTAGTCGACGGCCGAGCGGGCCCCGTAGCCGGGCCACACGAACCAGGTGTAGACGCCCGGCTTGAGCGTGTATTTCCGGCCCTCGAACTTCCAGCTCTTCTTGAGCACGTAGGTCGGGCGGAGCGGCCACACGCTGAGGATCTTCTTGCCGTCCAGCAGCAGCTGGGCGTTGTAGTACTGCGCCTCGGCGTCGAGCGCCCAAAGCAGCTTCGGCGCCTTCTTCAGGAGCGCACCGTCCTTCGGTGACCTGAGGAGGTTCCGCCGCGGGACGATGACGGCAGCAACGCCGGCGGAGTGGTTGCCGGCCGCGTCGACTGCCATGACGACGTAGCGGTACTCGACGCCGTTCGTGAGGCCGCGGTCGGTGTAGCTCGACCCTGTGCCCGTGTAGACCACGCGCTCGTCGCCGATTGAGCTCAAAGAGCGAGTTGCGCTCGTCGAGCGGGTCACCATCACCTGTCGCCCACCCGCGCTCCACTGGATGCGCGCGGCCCCGTCGAGCGGCGTGACCTTCACGTTCGTGACCTCGGCCGGGATGGTCGGCGCCGGCGGAATCACTAGCGGCGGCGTGTCAGCGGGAGGCTGGGGCAGGACGACGAGCGCGGACGACCTGAAGGTCAGGTTGCCGCTTGCATCTCGTGCGGTGAAGGTGACGTCCGTCGTTCCTAACGGCAGCAAGGGAGGCGCGTTGTTCGTGACCACCGGATTCGGGTCGACGATGTCTGTCGCCGAAGCGGCGGTAAGGAAGGCGACGACGCCGGAAACGGTGTTGGGCACGCCGGTCGGAGTCGTCGCGTAAACGCTGCGCGAGACAGGAACGATGAGGTTCGGGCCGGTCCGGTCCGCGACCGTCACGTTGAAAGACGCACGCCCCGTGTTGCCGCGCACGTCAGTCGCCTTGCAGTTGACCGTGGTCGACCCGATGGCGAAGAGCGATCCCGAAAGGGGTAGGCAGCCCGCTCCTGCGATCAGGCCGTCGACGAGATCCGCCGCGGTCGGCCTGGCATAGCTCGCGATCGAACCCGAAGGACCGTTTGCCTCGACCGTGAACGGCGCCGGCACCCCGCTGAATGCCGGGGCGGTCGTGTCGACCACCGTGATCGTGAAGGTCCTTGCCCTTGCCGGGTTGCGGTTAGCATCCGTCGCGTTGCAGGTGACGGTGTTGCTTCCCAAATTGAACGTCGATCCTGAAGCTGGCGCACAGTTCGCGGAAATGGTTCCGTCCACGGTGTCGGTTGCCGTCACCGCTGGGTAGGTGACGGTCGCTCCCGACGGGCCGGTCGCCTCTGCCGTGATGTTTGCGTGCGGCGGTATGACCGGCGCCGTCGTGTCGACGACGGTGACGTTGAACGTCTTCGGAGCAGAAGTGTTGTTCGAGGCGTCCTTCGCCGTACAGGAGACAGGGGTTGTCGCGATCGAGAAGGTCGCACCGCTCGAGGGCGAGCACAAGATGGTCGGCGCCGGATCGATCAGATCGGTCGCGGTTGGAGTGAACGTTACAACCGCGCCACTCGGGCCGGTTGCTTCCCGGGTAATCGTTGCGGGAACGGTGAGCGTCGGTGCGCTCCGGTCGCTCACCACGACGTTGAACGTGCGGGGCGGCGAACTGTTGTTTGAGGCGTCCTTCGCCGTGCAGGAGACCGGCGTCGTCCCGATGGGGTACGTCTCTGCGGAAGGACCGCGACTACAGATGATCGCCGGCGACGAATCGACGCCATTCGCATCCACGGCGGTGACGGTGAAGGAATAGCTGGCTCCGGCTGAAGTAGTTGCGTCCAGCAGCACCGGGCTGGTCGGCGCGAGTGTGATCGTCGGCGCCGCCGTGTCGACGATCTTGACGACGAAGCCTTGCGTGGTCGAGTTCCCCTTCGCGTCCGTAGCCGTGCACGAAACGGGGGTCGGGCCGAGCGAGTAGGTCGCGCCCGCGGGATTGTGATCGCAGTTGACCGTGGGCGAAGTCGTGACGGCATCGAACGCCGCAACCGAGAAGGAGTAGCTTGCTCCTGTCGGCCCGGTTGCCTCCTGGGTCACCGTGCCGCTCGGAATTGTCGTAAACGCCGGCGCGGTCGTGTCGACGACGTTGACGTTGAACGTCTGCGGAGCAGAAGTATTGTTCGCGGCGTCCTTGGCGGTGCAGGAGACCTGAGTTGTCGCGATCGGGAAGGTCGCACCGCTGGAGGGCAAGCACGAGACGGTCGGCGCCGGATCGATCAGATCGGTCGCGGTGACGCTGAAGGACACGGCGGCTCCTCCCAGGCCGGTCGCCTCGGCTGTGATGGTGCCCGGAACGAAGATTGTCGGTGCAGTCGAGTCGACGACGTTGACCGTGACCGTGAAGGTTGCAGTCCCAGTGTTGCCGTAGCCGTCCGTGGCTGAGCAGGTGACGGTCGTGGGGCCGGGGTCGAAGTGGCTCCCCGACCCAGGGGGGCAACTCACCGGGGGGGAACCGGCAACTGCGTCGGTTGCGGAACCCGACCCGTACGCGACGTTTGTGCCGGTCGGATCCCCTGTGGGCACCGTCACGTCTGCCGGCGGCGTGACAACGGGAGCGGTCGTGTCCACGACCGTTACCGTGAGCGTGGTCGAGGCGGGGTCGTCGCACGTAACGGGCGTGTCCCCGATCGGGAACGTAGAGCCGGAAGCCGGTGTGCAGGTGAAGCCGCCGTCTTCGTAAGCAACGCTCGCGCCAGCTGCACTTGTGGCCTCGGTAACCGGCGGATTGTCACCGAAAGCGAGCGTCCGCGCCGAAGCCAGCGGCGTCGCGCACACGAGAACCATGGCACCGAGAACGAGGAGAATCCACTTCCGCACGAGCTAGGGCCCCTTCGTCAACAACAACGTGAATGCGGCCGCCACTAGCAAGGCCACTCCGACAACGGTCAGATCAACTTGGCGTTCCGAGACGAAGATCGCCGCAGGCCGCCACTTCACATACGTCGCGGGTACGACCGCGATCGAGAAGCACGCGATTGCGCACGAAAGCCCGAGCACAATCAACAGCGACCCGAGGCTGAACGACCCGCCTGCCTGCGGCTGGAACACATTGCTGACGCCCGCGCCGACCGGGGGCGCGATGGTGACCTTCGGCAGGACGGTCGTCTTCTTCTTGACCGGTGCCTTGTGCTGCACCTTCTTGGGCTTCGGCTTCGGGTGTGCGCGAACCTTCGGCTTCACGGTGACGGCAGGCCGCGTCGAGGGAACCGTCGCTACCGGCGGTCGGTACGCAGGAGTCGTAGAGACATGACGGGGTGCCGGCTTCGGAACGGGCTTCGGCTTCGGCTTGGGCGGCGGCGCGGGATCGGGCGCCGGCACCGTCGTCGTCGGCACCGTGGTTACCGGTGGATCGTCCGCGCGCGCGACCGCCGGCAGGAGGAGTCCTGAGGCAAGTCCCAACGCAGCTGCCACCACGGTCGCGCCGATGGCGAACATGCGTGCAACACGAAACAACTTGCCCCTCCTCACCAGTAAAAGGACCCGACCAGCTGTACTGATTGTAGGTCGTAATCGGGACGATCTACAAGGGCCCCTAGACTGGCTCTATGGCCCAAAAGGGGGAGCATCTGATCGTCGACAACCGCCGGGCGCGGCACGACTACCACCTTCTCGACCGCGTGGAGGCCGGCCTCGTGCTGACCGGAACCGAGGTCAAGTCGCTCCGGGACGGCCGCGCCTCCCTCCAGCAGGCCTACGCGGACGTGCGAAATGGGGAGGCCTGGCTGGTCGGCGCCCACATCTCGGTCTACGACCAGGGCAACGTCGCCAACCATGACCCCGATCGGGATCGCAAGCTCCTCCTCCACAGGAACGAGGTCGACTCGCTGGCGGGCAAGGTCGCTCAGAAGGGCCTGACGCTCGTTCCGACGAAGCTCTACTTCAAGAACGGCAGGGCGAAGGTCGAGCTCGCGCTCGCCCGAGGCAAGGAGGGGCGAGACAAGCGCCGCGACATCGCCAAGCGCGAGGCTGACCGCGACATGCAGCGGGCCATCAAGTCCCGCCGCTGACCGCTCTTTTCGAAAGGCGCTTGGAACGGTCGCGTGCGAGGCGTATGCTCGCCATCACTTTCCCTTTGCCGAAAGGAGCTTGCCGTGGGGCAGGTCTCGATTACGGTCAACGGGGCGGAGCACACCCTCGAGCTCGAGCCGCGCGAGCTGCTCGTTTACGTCCTGCGCGAGCGGCTCGGCCTGACCGGTACGAACGTCGGCTGTGACACGTCCAGTTGCGGCGCCTGCACGGTGCTGCTGGACGGCGAGTCGGTGAAGTCCTGCACGCTCCTCGGCGTCCAGGTGGACGGCCACGAGATCACGACGATCGAAGGCTTGGCGACAAACGGGACGATGCACCCCGTTCAGGAGGCGTTCCACGAGCAGCACGGCCTCCAGTGCGGCTACTGCACTCCGGGGTTCATCATGGCCACCATCAGCCTCCTCGACGAGACGCCGAATCCCACCGAGGAAGAGATCCGGCACGCGCTCGAAGGCAATCTCTGCCGCTGCACCGGCTACCACAACATCGTCCGCGCGGTCCAGACGGCTGCAGGAGTGGAGCTCTGACGATGGCGGCGATCACGGAACTCGAGGTCGGTCGCATCGTCGGCACGTCACCCGACCGCAAAGAAGACGCGGCTCTTCTGACGGGTCAAGCCAAGTTCGTGGACGACATGAGCCTTCCGGGCATGGTGTGGATGGCTGTCGTCCGGAGTCCCTACGCGCACGCACGCATCGCCAACGTGAACGTCGACGGCGCGCTCGCGCACCGCGGCGTCATCGCCGCGTTTTCCGGTGAGGAGCTCGCAGAGGAGTGGCAGGCCTCCCTTCCCTGTGCATGGCTCCCGACCGAGGACACGAATCAGCCGAACCATCGGCCGCTCGCCGTGGACGAAGCGCGTTACGTCGGCGACGGCGTGGCGGTCGTGATCGCGGAGAGCCGCGGCGAGGCACGCGACGCAGCGGAGCTCGTCCAGGTCGACTACGACCCCCTACCGATTGTGATCGACGCCCAAAAGGCGCTCGAGGACGGCTCTCCGCTCGTGCACGAAGAGTTCGGCACCAACCGTTGCTACACATGGAACCTCGCGGCGGGAGAGGTAGACGAGGAGTTCGCGAAGGCAGACGTCACGGTCAAGGAGCGCTACCGACAACAACGGCTGATCCCGAACGCGATCGAACCGCGCGGCGTCATCGTTCAGCCGTTCCCCGCGACGGGCGAGCTGACGATGTGGTCGTCGACGCAGGTCCCGCACATCGCGCGAGTGACGCTCTCGATGGTCACCGGCGTTCCGGAAGCAAAGCTGCGCGTGGTCGCGCCGGCGGTTGGCGGCGGGTTCGGCTCGAAGCTGAACGTCTACGCGGAGGAGGCGCTCGCGCTCGTGCTCGCACGCCGACTCGGCCGGCCGATCAAGTGGATCGAGCAGCGCAGCGAGGGTTATCAAGCGACGATCCATGGCCGAGACCAGGTCCAGGAGATCGAGCTCGCGGCGACCTCCGAAGGAAGGATCCGCGCGGTGCGCGCGAAGCTGACGGTCAACTTCGGCGCGTACCTCCAGCTCGTCACCGCGGGCACGCCGCTCCTCGGCGCGTGGCTGTACAGCGGTGCGTACGACGTTGTTGCGTACGACTTCGAGTGCACGGGCGTCTTCACGAACACGACGCCGACTGATGCATACCGTGGCGCGGGGCGACCGGAGGCGACCTACGCGATCGAGCGTGCCGTCGACGCGCTCGCGCGGAAGCTCGGGAAGGACCGACTCGAGATCCGCAGACTCAACTTCCTGCGCGAGTTCCCCTCGACGATCGCCTCCGGGCTCACCGTCGACTCTGGTGACTACGACGCGCATCTCGACGCCGCACTCGAGATCCTCGATCACGACGACATCCGCCGTCAGCAGTCCGAGCGGAGAGAGCGCGGCGACACGAAACAGCTCGGCATCGGCTTCTCGACGTACGTCGAGATGTGCGGCCTGGCGCCGTCGCGGGTGCTCGGTGCGATCCGTTTCGGCGCGGGCGGCTGGGACGCGGCGACAATCCGCTTCCTCCCGACCGGAACCGTGCAGGTGTTGATCGGCACTTCGCCGCACGGGCAGAGTCACGTGACGACGTTCTCCCAGATCGTCGCCGAGCAGCTCGGGATCCCGTATGAAGATGTGGAGGTGCTCCACGGCGACACGGCGGTTGCGCCGCTCGGCATGGACACGTACGGCAGTCGAAGCCTCACCGTCGGCGGCGTCGCCGCGTACCACGCGGCGGAACGCATCATCGAGAAGGCGCGCAAAATCGCGGCGCACCAGCTCGAGGTTGGCGAGGACGAGCTCGAGTACGAGAACGGAACGTTCAGCGTGAACGGCAAGTCGCTGACGACGAAGGAGCTCGCGCTGCAAGCATGGACGGCGCACAACCTTCCGGACGGCATGGAGCCGGGGCTCGAGGCGTCGTTCGTGTACGACCCGCCGAATTTCAGCTGGCCCTCCGGCACGCACATCGCTGTGGTCGAGGTCGATATCGAGACCGGCAACGTCGATCTCATCCGTTACGTCGCGGTCGACGATGTCGGCACGGTGATCAACCCGATGGTCGTCGAGGGCCAGATCCACGGCGGCGTCGCGCAGGGAGTCGCGCAGGCGCTGTGGGAGGAGGCGGTCTACGACGAGGACGGCAACCTCGTCACCGGCTCGATGGTGAACTACGCGGTGCCCTCGGCGGCCGAGCTTCCCTCGTACGAGCTCGGACGGACGGAGACCCCGAGCCCGACGAACCCGCTCGGCGTGAAAGGGGTGGGGGAGACGGGCACCATCGCCTCGACCGCGGCGGTGATGAACGCCGTCGTCGACGCGCTCGTTCCCTTCGGCGTCACCGACCTGGACATGCCCGCGACCCCCGAGCGAGTCTGGCGGGCGATCGAGGAGGCGAGGACATGATCCCGGCGCCGTTCGACTACGAAGTCGCCGAGTCTGTCGAGCATGCCATCGACCTGCTCGGCTCGCGTGAGGATACAAAGCTCCTCGCCGGCGGCCATTCGTTGATCCCCTTGTTGCGGCTGCGCTTCACGCGGCCCGCCCTGCTCGTGGACATCGGTCGCATCGACGAGTTGCGGTACGTGCGGGATGAGGGCGACAAGCTGGCGATCGGGGGGATGACTCGACACCACGACATCCAGAACGACCCGCTCGTGCAGGAGCACTGCCCGGTCGTCTCGTACACGGCCGGCCTGATCGGGGATCCGCAGGTGCGTCACCGGGGCACGATCGCCGGCTCGCTTGCGCACGCCGATCCGGCAGCGGATTTCCCGGCGGTGCTGACGGCCGTCGAGGCGGAGGTCGTCATCCGAGGGCCCGAAGGCGAGCGGACCGTGCCTGTCGGAGAGTTCGTCACCGGCGTCTTCGACACCGTGCTCGGGCCCCACGACGTCTTGACGGAGATCCGCGTTCCGAAGCTCGGCCCGTCCGGCTGGTCGTACCTGAAGTTCACGCGCCGCTCGCAGGACTGGGCCACCGTCGGCGTGACCGCAATTGTCCGTCGTTCGAATGGGTCGGTGGACAACTCGGCGATCGCGTTCACGAACATGGGCCCGAAGCCGGTGCGCGCAACAGCCGCGGAGCGGGAGCTGAAGACGCCCGACGACATCGAGGCTGCCGCCGAGGCATCCCTCGAGGGCACCGATCCGCCGAGCGACACGCTCGGGAGCGCCGAGTACCGGCGCCATCTCGCGAAGGTGCTCGTCCAGCGGGCCCTGCTGGAGGCAATTAGCCGCTAAAATGCCTGCGACATACGGGGGCGACCTGGTTTCGACGTGGTCGGTTCTCCGGCAGAGCTGCAAGCCGAGGTCGCCGGTTGGCCTCGTAAATCCACCGGCAAACAAAGCAAGTGCGAAGAACAATCTCGCACTCGCCGCCTAACCTAGTTAGGTAGCGACGTCGCTCCGAATTCGGCCCGTGGTTCGGGTAGCGGCGCCAACTAACGGGCTCGGCGCGGAGGGAGAGCCAATCGCCCAAAGCGCGACACT
>DAINSN010000112.1:0-8110 GCA_036741295.1 Gaiellaceae bacterium | reverse complement strand
CGGAGGCTTCGCAGGTCCGCAACCGCGCCTGGCTGACCGAGCACGCTGGGATCTAAGAGAGGTCCCGCGTCCAGGCCAGGTCGAGCGCCCGTAGCGGGAGGACGACGCTGCGGTGCGGCCCCACGAGCAGGACCTTCTGCGCCTGCGCGACGGCCAGCCAGCCCTCGTCACTCGACCACGCGACCGAGACGAGCAGGCCGAAGCGCCGAACGCGCGGGAGGTCTCGCCGGCGCGCGTCGTACACGCGCACCCCGCTCGCCGTTCCCAGCACCACGTAAGTTCCCCGTGGGCTTCCACGCAACTCGATCAAGCGAGACGGCAAGCGCGGCTTGAGCGCGACGATGCGCCGGCCGGAGAACACGGCGAGCACGGTACGCGACCCATTTGACGCGACCACCGCGAAACGGGCAGGGCTGAGCCAGGCGACTCTGCTCGCGTGCCAGCCTGACGTCCCCCGTAACGCGGGCAGACGCTCGAGCGCGCCTGCGAGCTGGCTGGCGCTGCGCAGCACCTGCGCCCGGCCCGTCCGGGGAAACTGCACGATCGCGCCACGGCGAATGTATGTCATTGAACCGTCCGGTCTCCAGGCCGGAGCGCAGCCGCCGATCATCGGCAGCGACGGTCCGGTGGTTGCGCTCACGATGACGCGTCGATGCTCGTCGCAGCGGGCCGCGAGCGGTGTGTTGCGAGGCCAGAGCGACCAACCCGGTGGCGCGGACGCCGGCGACACGAGAGCGCGGCAGCCTCCACCACGCGGCGCCGGCGCGGTTGCAAGCGACGGCAGACGCAGCGCGTGCAACCGGCAGGCTCCATCGACGAAATAGAGCACGCCGCTGACACTTTCTGTCCGCAGCCGCGCGGCGAGCCCGTCGCGATTTGCCAGCTTAACGTCGCGCACCGCAACGACGTCCTTTGTCTTCGCATGCGAGAGGGACTTGCCGAGGGAATCGACGACGGCAGCTCCGACGACACCGATCGCGAGCAACGCGAGCGCAATCGTCCCGAGACGCGGTCGTCTTCTCACGGCCAGGGCCAATCCGTTCCAACCTCGAGCGGCTGCCCGGCCACGGCGCTTGCGCGTGCAGCGACGCCGGTCGCGACCGCGCGCCGGTCATCGCCGAGCGTCGGACCGGCAGGCCCTGCGCCCGTACACGAGGAGACAAACGCAGCGAGCTCGGCAACGTAGGCGGCCGCGAAGCGTTCGCGATAGTCCGCCGGGAACTGCCCCGCGTCTGAGCGGTCGATCAGGTCCTCCGTCCCGTCGCCCGGCCCACGGACGAAGACGGAGCCTTCGCTCCCGACGACTTCACAGCGGATGTCGTGCCCGAACGACGACGTTCGTGACACGTGCGTGACCGCAATGCCGCCACCGGCGAAGCGGATCGTTACCAGGCCGTTATCGAGATCCCCGAGTCGTGTGAGCACCGGGTAGACGAGCGCCTGTCGTGCGACCGAGACCTCGACGGGCTCGTCATCGAAGAGCCAGCAGGCCGCGTCATAGTCGTGCGACGCCATATCGAGCAGAAAGCCACCGGTATCGAGTGGGTCCTCACCGGCCGGCAACTCGGTGTCACGACTGGTGAGCAGGATGACGAGCGGCTTCCCACCTTCCCCCGCCTGAACGCGGCGGTGCGCTGCCACGAAACCGGCGTCGTACCGCCGCATGTAGCCGACCTGGACCACCTGGCCGGGACGCGCTGCACTCTCCAGCCGAAGCGTGTCGTGCTCCGCCAGCGAGGTGGCGCCCGGCTTTTCCAGGAAGAGGTGCTTGCCCGACCTCAGGACGTCCACCGCGAGCGACCCATGATCCACAGAGCGGGCGGCAAGCACGATTGCGTCGACGTCGTCACGGGCGAAGAGCTCGGCGTAGCCGCAGTGGGTGACCCCCAGCCGCCTCCCCAATTCCTCGGCTCGCCCTTCTCGGGCCGCGGCGACCGCCACGAGCTCGGCCCCTGGAAGCCGCTGGGCGTTCTCGGCATGGAGGGTGCCCATCCCGCCGAGACCGGCGACGCCAAGCCGAAGAGGACGCGTCGCCCTTGACACTGTAAGAGCGAGTATGGCAGCGTCGCAATCGCTTGCGCAATCGATTTCCCAACCTGGCGTCGAGCGAGCTGCCGGAGGCCCCTGCGCCTGCCGTCGCGCCCCGCCGCAAGACCACGCTCGCCGACGTGGCCGAGCAGGCCGGCGTCGCGACGTCCACTGCCTCACGGGCCCTGAACGGCCACGGCGGGCTCGCACCGGCCACGCGTGCCGCGGTGGAAGACGCAGCCGCAAAGCTCCACTTCCAGCCGTCTGCGCTCGCAAGGTCACTTCGAACGCAGCAGACCTTTACGGTCGGGTTCGTCGTGCCGGACGTCTCGAGCCCGTTCTACGCCGCTGCGCTCAAGGGGGCCCAGGGCCGGCTCGAGCAGGCCGGCTACCGCGTGATGCTGATGGACGCAAACCTGGACGTCGACCGGGAGCTCGCAGCACTGGAGACCTTGCTCTCGCACCAGGTCGACGGCCTGCTCGTTGCGAGTACCGGGATGCCGCGCTCCGTCTTCGACGGGGCCGTCGGTGCCGCCGCGACACCGGCGATCTTCTTCGACGGCGTGGTCGAAGGCACCGGTGAGGGTGCGGTCACGCTCGACAATGAAGGAGGGATAGCGCTCCTCGTCGACCACCTCGTCGAGCACGGCCACGAACGCATCGCCCTGCTCGCAGGGTCGCAGCGCGAGAGCGCCGGCGCGGCCCGACTGCGCGCCTTCCACGCTGCGATGGCCGCCCACGGCATGTCGCCGGCCGATCGGCACGTGAAGATCTGCGCCTGGGAGATCGACGACGGCCGCCGGGCGGGACTGGAGCTGCTCGCGGACCCGCAGCCCGCAACGGCCGTGCTCGCGTCGAGCGCGGAGCTCGCACTCGGCTTCATGTCGGCCGCAGCGGCCCGCGGAACCCGCCTGCCGGACGACGTCGCGCTCGTCGCTTTCGACGATCCCTATTTCGGCGATCTCCTCGAGCCTTCGCTCACGGCAGTCGCGTACAACCCGCGACTGATCGGCGCGACCGCTGCCGATCTGCTCGTGGACGCGATGCGCTCCGAGACCGACGTGCGCGAGGTGCGCGTTCCCGTTACCCTCGTCCGCCGGCGGTCGTGTGGCTGCCAGCCGGAGGCATCCCGGTGAACGGCACCGAGTCGCCTGCCATCACCTTCCGCAGCGTGACGAAGCGTTACGGCGCGCAGGACGCGCTCCTGCCGACGGATCTCGAGATCGAGGAGGGCGAGTTCTTCTGCCTGCTCGGTCCGTCGGGGTGTGGGAAGACGACCACGCTCAACCTCGTCGGTGGCTTCGTCGCGCCGACGTCCGGCGACATCCTGATCCGAGGTGAGAACGTCAACCGGCTCCCTCCCTATCGGCGGGCAGTGAACACCGTCTTCCAGAACTACGCGCTGTTCCCGCACATGACGGTGTGGGACAACGTCGGTTTCGGCCTGAAGATGGCCGGCACGGCGAAGCGCGACGCCGGCGGCAGGATCGAGGAGGCCCTCGCCCTCGTCGGGCTCGACACGTTCGCCGATCGCCTCCCGGCGCAGATGTCCGGGGGACAGCAGCAGCGCGTCGCAGTCGCGCGCGCGCTCGTCAACCGCCCCGCTGTCCTCCTCCTCGACGAGCCGCTCGGGGCGCTCGATCTGAAGCTGCGCAAGCGCCTCCAGATCGAGCTGGCCGAGATCCATCGTGACGTCGGCACGACGTTCGTCTACGTCACGCACGACCAGGAGGAGGCGATGTCGATGGCAACTCGCATCGCTGTCATGAACGAGGGGCGCATCGAGCAGGTGGGCACGCCGCACGAGATCTACCATCAGCCCAAGAGCGCCTTTGTCGCCGATTTCATCGGCGAGTCCAACTTCATCGAGGTCGAGGTCGGAGCCGGTGGCAAGGCCGCTCTCGACAACGGTGCAGAGGTCCCCGCCCCGGAGCCGCGAGTTGGCGGACGGGCAACGCTGATGGTCCGGCCCGAGTCCATTCAGGTCCAGCGTTTGGCCGACTCGAACGGAACGGGTCTGCGGGGACGTATCGCTCAATCATCGTTTCTCGGCAGCCACACCCGTGTGGCGGTGAAGTGCGACGGCGTCAGCGCGCCGGTCACTGCCGCGCTCTTCGGCAACGAGGGTGCCGCCGCGAGCGATCTACTGCCGGAGACCGAGGTCGTGCTGACTTGGGATCCGGCAGACGTAGTGCTATTAGAGGGGTCGGATCGACGAGAGGAGGATGTACGTGACGTCAATTGATGAGCGCTTGTTCGACGAGCGCATGAGCCGGGGCCGCGTATTGCGGCTAGGGGCACTCGGCGCCGTCGGAGTCATCGCTGCAGGATGCGGGGGCTCTTCGAAAAAGGCCGGCGGGACAGGATCCGCAATCGGGAAGAGCGACAAGGCGGTCACGCTGAACTGGCTCACCTGGTCGGATCACTATGCGAACGACCAGCTTGCGGCCGTGAAGCAGCAAACAAACGAGCAGGGCCGGCCGCAATTGTTCAGCGACAACGCCGACGCCTATCTGAAGATCAAGCAGACGGGGAGCCAGTTCGACATCGTGTCCGGCGACGCGCTCTGGGTCCCGAAGTACAACAAGGACGGATTGACGGAGTCGTTCGACCTCTCGTCACTGCCAGTGTCGTCGCAGCTGTATTCGATCGCCAGGGACTTTCCATTCTGGAAGGACGGCTCGAACTACATGGGCTATCCGTTCTCCTGGTCGACGGTGCAGATCTACTACAACCCGAAGTACGTGCACACGGTCCCGGACTCGTGGCACGCGGTTCTCGATCCGAAGTACAAGGGCAAGGTGTCCCTCGAGAACATCCCGACGGACATGATGGCGATCGCCGGCAAGGCAACCGGAGCCAAGGAGCCGTACAGCATGACGACCGCCGAGATCGCGGCTGCGAAGGCCTGGCTGAAGGAGTTCAAGCCGAACGTCCTGAAGCTCGCGTCGCAGAACAACGAAGTCGTGCGCGCACTCGCGGACGGCTCCGCGTGGATCGGGATCACGAACCTCGGCACGGACGACCGCGTGAAGGACGCGGGCGGCCCGCTCGTGAAGCCGGCCTATCCGAGCGAAGGAACGGTCGGGTTCATCGACTCGGAGCAGATGGTGGTGGCGTCCAAGAACAAGGACTCCTTCCCCCGCTTCATCAATGCAATGCAGCAGGCCCCGTACATCGCTCAGAACTTCATCACCAACGGGCGTCCGCTGTTCAACGAGAAGTCGTACAAGATGCTCGTGAACCAGGGTCACGGCGACCGCGCACAGCGGCTGCTCTACAACCAGCCGGACAAGGCGCTGAAGATGACGCTGAAGGGCCCGTCCGGCAACGAGCAGGCGTACACGGACGCGTTCAACGAGGTGTTCGGCGCTTAGTGCCCCTACCAGCAATACATGCCGACTTCTGGCCCGCGATCACACGGCGCCAGAGTCCACCCTCGCCCTTAGCAAGGCTGTCCAGCCTTGCTGCGGTCGAGTGCGGCCTCTGGCTTGGTGCTCGCGACCCAGAAGTTCGGCGGCATCACTGGCAGAGGCACTAAATGGAGACGCCCGGCTCGAGCCCGGGTGTTGAAGCGACCCAGTCGGCAGACGCAGCGCTGCCGCTGGGTCGCCCCGGGCGGCGACGCTGGTTTTCCCGGCTCGGGGAGTACGCGGGGTTCGCCCCTGCGCTCGTCCTGTTCGGCGTGTTCTTCCTCGTTCCGCTCGGGCTGATCGTCTGTTACAGCTTTTGGAAGACCGTCGACTACAACGTCGTCCACACCTGGACGGTCGACAACTACCGCTACTTCTTCAGCGTCCCGACCTATGTCTCGACGTTCTGGGCGACGGTTTGGGTGTCGTTCGCCGCAACGGCCCTGACACTCGTCATCGCCTTTCCCTTCGCCTACTGGCTCGCGCGCTACGTCCCCAAGCAGTACCAGAAGGTGCTGCTCGTCCTCGTGATCCTCCCCTTCTGGACGAGCTACCTCCTGCGCGTCTATTCGTGGCTGACGATCCTCGGGCCGCAGGGCGCCATCAACCGCTTCCTCGAATGGACGGGCGCGACGTCGAAGCCGTTGTCGTTCTTTCTCTACGACCGGCCGGCGGTCATCCTCGTCCTCGTCTACCTCTACTTTCCGTTCGCCGCGCTCACGCTCTACGCGTCGCTCGAGCGCTTCGACTGGAACCAGTTCCGCGCTGCGATGGACCTCGGGGCGACGCCGGCCACCGCCGTCTGGCGCATCCTGCTCCCTCAGATCCGGCCCGGCTTCACCACCGCTGTGATCTTCGTCTTCATCCCGATCCTCGGCGAATACCTGACTCCGCAACTCGTCGGGGGCGCGAAGGGCGTGATGATCGGGAACCTGATCGTCAACTTCTTCCAGGGCGCGCAGTACACACGCGGTGCAGCTGCCGCCTTGCTGATCGCGGGGTTGATCGTGATTCTCCTGGCGATCTTCCGCCGCTCGCTCGAGGTCGAGGATCCCTATGGCACGTGACCTCGACGTCGTCTCGTCGCGCGGCCGCCTGACTCGCGGCGCGCTGAGCGTCTGGGCCGTACTGGTCTACGTGTTCCTCTTCGCCCCGATCGTGTTGCTGGTTGTCTTCAGCTTCAACGCGAACCGGTACGGCACGTTTCCGATTACGGGGTGGACGACCAAGTGGTATGCGCAGGTCTTCAACGACTACCAGATCCGCGACGCGCTGCAGACGACGATCCGCATCGCGCTCGAGGTCACGGCATTGAGCACGATCGTCGGAACTGCCGCGGCTTTTCCGCTCGTGCGCTCCCGCCTGCCGTTCCGCAGCGGCATCCGGATCACGATGGTCCTGCCGATCATGATCCCGGGCCTCCTGATCGGGATCAGCCTGCTCGTCCTGTTCACGAGCGTGTTCCACCAGGAGCTCTCGCCGACGACCGCGGTCATCGGCCAGAGCGTGTACACGACGCCGTTCGTCCTGCTGCTGGTGGCCGCGCGCCTGCAGGGCTTCGACGCCAGCCTCGAGCGCGCGGCGAGCGACCTCGGCGCAAACACGTTCAATCGTTTGCGGTACGTCGTCCTGCCGCTACTCGCTCCGGCCATCATCGCGGGAGCGCTGTTCGCGTTCACGCTCTCGCTCGACGAGTTCATCATCACGCTGTTTCTGATCGGCAGTCACAACACGCTCCCGATCTACATCTACACGCAGGTGAAGTTCGGGATCACACCCGAGGTGAATGCGCTCGCGGCGCTGCTGCTCGCCGCTTCGCTCTCCCTGATGGCGCTGGCATTCGTGATCCCCGGGATCGTCCGGCGGGCGCTGCGCCTGGTACCGCGCCGCGCTGCGACCTAGCTGCCGACCCGAACCCAGCCGCCGTCCATTGCGCTGCGCAGTGTCGCCTCTAGCACCTGCATGCCGCGGTGGCCGTCCGCGAAGGTCGGAAACGGCTCGTGCGGCTGCCCGTCCATCGCGAGGTAGGCATCGCGCAGGATGGTCCGGAACGCATCGCCGTAACCCTCGGCATGTCCGGCTGGATAGCGGGCGATCTTGGCGGCACGGCCCGCATTCGCGCCTGGGTCCTTGACGACGACCTGCGTCGGTGACTCCGCGTGGCGGTGGAGGAGCTCGTTTGGAGACTCCTGGTCCCAGGTGAAGCCGCCGCGACTGCCTTCGACCTCGAACAGAAGCTGATTCTTGCGGCCCGGCCCGAGCGCGCTGAATTCCGCGCTGCCCGTCGCGCCGTTGTCGAAGCGCAGCAACAGGGACGCGTGATCCTCGAGCGCCCGACCCGGAACGAAGGTTCGAAAATCCGCGAGCACCTCGGAGATGAGCGAGCCGGTCACGTGCTCGGCGAGATCGAACCAGTGCGCACCGAGGTCCGCGGTCACGTACGTCGGGCCCGAGCTCTCGGGGAGTAGCCGCCAGCCCTCACTCACAAGGAGAGCGTCGTCGCAGACGTAGCGACCGTGCACGACCCGCAGCTCCCCCAACTCTCCTTCGGCAATCGTCGCGCGCATGTGCTGGACGAGCGGATAGCCCCGTACGTGGTACGCCACGGCTCCGACTCGATCGCCGCCTTCGAGCGCGGCCAGCATGCGTCTGCTCTCATCCGTGCTCGT
>DAINSN010000111.1:0-8177 GCA_036741295.1 Gaiellaceae bacterium | reverse complement strand
CCTCCCCGGTCCTAACACCCCCTATTACTACAAGAGGTTTTAAATGATTGAAACCAACACCATAGTAGGGACGGGGATGAAAGTCGTAACTCAGCGCGACGAGCTCGCGCAGAAACTTGGCGTCGTTGCTCGAGCGGTTTCGACGCGGGCGAGCGTCCAGATCCTCTCCGGCGTCTTGCTCAGGGCGGAAGGGGGCCGGCTGCATCTCGCTGCCACCGACATGGAGTTGTCGCTGCGCTCGTCCCTGGATGCACAGATCGACGGAGAAGGGTCGGTCGTCGTGCCTGGGCGCCTCCTCGTCGATCTGGTTCGGCTCCTACCGGACAACGAGGTGACAATCGAGCATCGTGCAGAGGAAAGCGTCGTCCACGTCACGTCCGGTCCGTCGACCTCGACACTCCACACCTACGCCGCCGACGATTTTCCGCGGCTACCCGACCTGGACGCTGTCGGAACATTCACGGTCGAGCGCGAATCGCTGCTCGACACCGTCTCGCGGGTCGCACGCTCCGCATCCCGCGACGAGTCGCGCCCCGTATTGACCGGAATCCTCGTTCGCTTCGAGGCCGGCAAGCTCGTGATGGCGGCGACGGACTCCTACCGGCTGTCGGTGAAAGAGACCGAGTTGAGTGGAGAGGTGCCCGAGCTCGAGGCGATCATCCCGGCACGCGCACTGGCGGAACTGGCCCGCATCGCACAGGGCGGCGAGAGTGTCGAGCTCGGCGTGCACGAGAACCAGGTGGTCTTCGCCGCAGACGATGTCTGGCTGACCACACGTCGCATCGACGGGCAGTTCCCGAACTACAAGCAGCTTCTACCGGAGGCGTTCGAGCATGACGTGACGCTGCCTCGCAACGAGTTGCTCGACGTCGTTCGCCGCGTCGGCGTGATGGTGCAGCGCACGTCGCCGATCCAGCTGCGCTTCGCAGAAGGAGAGCTGACGGTCTTCGCACGCACGCAGGATGTCGGCGAGGCGAAAGAGTCGCTCCCGGTGCAGTTCTCCGGCGAGCCGCTCGAGATTGGCTTCAACGCCGAGTTCCTCCGCGAGGGCATCGAGACGATGGCCGAAGACGAGATCAAGCTGCGTTTGATCTCGCCGCTCCGACCCGCCGTCATCGAAGGCGGCGCCGACGACCCGACCTACCTGATCATGCCCATCCGGTTGCCTGGCTGATCGCCCAAACGGTCTCTCTTAGGAACATCAGGTCGTACGCGCGACTCGACCTCGGTCTCGAGCCCGGCCTCGTGCTCGTGGTCGGGCCGAACGGGGCCGGGAAGACGAACCTGCTCGAGTCGTTGCACGTCGGCACGCAGGGTTTCTCGCCGCGCACACGCGCCGATGCACAACTCGTTCGCTTCGGTGAGCAAGCCGGGCGGATCGCCCTGCGCGGTACGCGAGCCGACACGAAGGTCGAGCTGGAGGTGACGATCGAGGTCGGGGAAGGGAAGCGCGCCAAGCTGAACGGTGCCTCTCTTCGCGCGCCAGAGCAGTTGCGGTCGGAAGTGGCGACCCTGGTGTTCACTCCGGATCGCCTCGCCGTCGTGAAGGGCGGACCTGCCGTTCGCCGTGCGTACTTCGATCGCGCACTCGGGAGGCTCGCGCCCGCACGCGCAACGCTCTCGGTCGAGTACGCCGGGGCGGTCGCACAGCGCAACGCCGCGCTACGCCGCGCTGCGGCCGGCTACTCGTCGCGCGACGCAATCGCGCCCTGGACGGAGCAGGTCGCAACGCTCGGCCGCAAGCTCGTCGAGTCACGAACCGAAGTCGTCGCTTCGCTCGCGCCGGGCTTCGCCGAGCGCGCGGGCGAGCTCGGTCTCCCGTCCGCCCGCATGACCTACGAAGGCGAACCTCCGACTGTCGAGCTGCTCGAGGCCCGCCTCGATCGCGATCTCGAACGCGGCGCGACGGGCCTCGGCCCGCATCTCGACGATGTGCTCCTCACGAGCGGCACCCGCGATCTGCGCAACTTCGGGTCGCAGGGAGAGCAACGCCTGACTGTGCTGGCGCTGTTACTTGCGGAGGCCGAGCTGATCGCCGAGCGTCGCGGTTTCGCTCCGCTCCTGCTGCTCGACGACGTTCTTTCCGAGCTCGACCCGAATCGCCGGCGGGTCCTGGCCGAGCGGGTGCTCGGGACGGGTCAGACACTGATCACCGCGACGGAAGCCTCCGCGCTTCCCGTCGTCCCGGCGCAGGTTCTCGAGGTCTCTCCGGGCACCGTGAGGGCAGCCTGATGGATCACGTCGGAGGCCAGGTGGCACGCGAGCTCGGCCGGTTTGGGCCAGCCTCGGGGATGGCCCCCCTCGTGGAAGCCTGGCCCTTGGCAGTCGGCCCCGAGATTGCCCGCAACGCCTGGCCGGCCCGTCTCGCACGAGATGGAACGCTGCACATCCACACACAGGATTCGATCTGGGCCTTCGAATTGACGACACGTGCGGCGGAGATCCGCGCGCGTCTCGGCGCGGTCGCGCCGCGCCGAATGTCGTTCGCTCCAGGACCGTTGCCCGAACCTTCGGTCGCGTCCCCCGAGCAGGTCCGCGAGCGGCCTCCCGAGCCGACCGCGGAACACGTTGCGAAAGCCGAGTCACTCACGCGAGTGATTCGTGACGAAGAGCTCCGCAAAGTGGTCGCAAAAGCCGCTGCCGCAAGCCTTTCGCGCGACGATAACGACCGCTCGTTTTGCTAGAATTCGGGGTGCCCGCAAGTACGGAATTTGCAGGGCTTTTTTCATGACTGAAGCCACCTACACCGCCAAGGACATCACCGTGCTCGAGGGGCTCGAGCCGGTCCGGCTGCGACCGGGCATGTACATCGGCTCGACGGGCCCCCGCGGCCTCCACCATCTCGTCTACGAAGTGGTCGACAACAGCGTCGACGAGGCCCTCGCCGGCCGCAACGAGAGGATCGAAGTCACGCTTCATCCGGACAACTCCGTGACGGTCAAGGACTACGGCTCGGGCATCCCCGTCGACCAGATGGAGGACCAGGGCACCTCTGCGCTCACCGTCGTCCTGACCAAGCTGCACGCCGGCGGAAAGTTCGGCGCTGACGGCTCGCCGTACAAGGTCTCGGGCGGTCTGCACGGCGTCGGGGTGTCCGTCGTGAACGCCCTCTCGGAGTGGTTGATCGCGGAAGTGCGGCGTGACGAAAAGCTTTATCGCCAGGAATTCACTCGGGGCGTGCCCAACGCAGACCTGGCGGTGGTCGGCACGGCGGAGAAGGGCGACACCGGCACGACGATCTCGTTCCTGCCCGACGCGGAGATCTTCGAGGAGCTCGAGCTCTCGGCCGAGACGCTGCAGCAGCGGTTGCGCGAGACGGCCTTTCTCACCCGCGGCCTGCGGATCATCTTGACCGACGAGCGTGCCGGCGGCGAGGAGATCGAGTTCCACTACGAGGGTGGGATCAGAGACTTCGTCGCGCATGTCAACGGAGCGAAAGACTCGATCCACAAAAGCATCGCGTATTTCGAGGGCGAGAACGAGCAGGGCAAGGTCGAGGTTGCGATGCAGTGGAACGCGTCGTACCAGGAGTCGGTCTACACGTTTGCCAACAACATCAACACCCACGAGGGAGGCTCCCACCTCTCGGGATTCAACGCGGCGCTCACGCGCACGCTGAACAAGGTCGCCCGCGACATGGGCCTGCTCAAAGAGAAGGAAGACAATCTCGAGGGCGAGGACGTGCGCGAAGGCCTTGCCGCGGTGGTGTCGGTGAAGCTGCAGGATCCGCAGTTCGAAGGCCAGACGAAGACGAAGCTCGGCAATCCATGGATCAAGGGTTTCGTCGAATCCAGCGTCAACGCGAAGCTCTCCGAGTTCCTGGAGGAGAACCCGACCGACGCCAAGCAGATCATCCAGAAGGCGATCTCGGCGGCGCGGGCTCGCCAGGCGGCCCGCAAGGCGCGCGACCTGACCCGGCGCAAGGGCGCGTTCGGCGGCGAGATCGCCAAGAAGTTTGCGGACTGCCAGGTGCGCGACCCTGAGTTGGCGGAGATGTTCATCGTCGAGGGCAACTCGGCCGGCGGCGCGGCCAAGGATGCGCGCGACAAGTCGAACCAGGCGATCCTGCCGCTGCGCGGGAAGATCATCAACTCCGAGAAGAACCGGATCGACAAGGTCCTGTCGAACTCGGAGGTGCAACTGCTCGTCCAGGTGATCGGCACCGGCATCGGCGAGGAGTTCGACATCGCGAAGCTGCGCTACCACCGGGTCATCGTCATGACGGACGCCGACGTCGACGGCGCCCACATCCGGACGCTCGTGCTCACGTTCCTCTATCGCCATATGCCGGAGCTGTTCGAGCGCGGACACGTGTACATCGCGGTGCCGCCGCTCTACCTCGCCCGCTTGGGCAACCAGCACAACTATCTGGAGAAGGACTCACAGCTCGAGGAGCTGCTCGTGCGCGAGCGCTTCGGCGACCTCGAGATCCACGCCCGGGGCGGCGCCGAGGTGAAGCTGACCCAGGCCCGGTACGCACGGTTCGCCCGCACGTTGACGGAGTACCAGGGCTGGGCGGCCCGGTTGCGCGCCGACTTCGGCCCGGAGGCGGCGGACTTCGTTCTTTCCCACCGTCTGGTCGAGAGCGAGGCATCCACTCCCGCGGAGGCCGTGACTGCGATCGACGGTGCGGCGGCCAACGGCTACACGCTCCAGCCGGAAGCCGGCGCGGAAGCGCTCAAGATCCGGGTGATCGAGATCGAGACGAGCGCCATGCAGAACATCGTGGTGCCGGCGGAGCTGTTTGCGTCGCCGATCTATGACCGGGTGCGGAAGACCTACAGTCGCCTCGCGGAAATCGTCGGCGGGCTGCCGCCCTTCTCGCTGAAGCACGGCAAGCAGACCCACGAAGCGCTCACCTTCGAAGACTTGCGCGACGGAGCGCTGACGCTGGCGAAGAGCGGGATCTCGATCACGCGGTTCAAGGGTCTCAGCGAGATGAACGCGCCCGAGCTCTGGTCGACCACGATGGATCCCGCCCGCCGAATGCTGATTCGGGTCGACGTCGAGGATGCTGCCGCTGCCGACCTCTGGTTCTCGCGGCTGATGGGCGACGAGGTCGAACCTCGACGGTTGTTCATCGAGCAGAACGCGCTGGAAGTACGCAACCTGGATGTTTAGGGTCGACTCTCGCGCCGCCCTCCCTGCGTCCTTCCGATCGCACGGTTTTCGCGGGCGTGAGCGCACGCTCGGCACGAGAGGCAACCCGTGTCTGATCTGACGAACGAACCACTCGGCGCCGGACGCGTCGAGACGCGGGAGCTCGACCAGGAAGTTCGCACGAGCTTCCTCGATTACGCGATGAGCGTGATCGTCAGCCGCGCGCTGCCCGACGTGCGTGACGGGCTCAAGCCCGTGCACCGGCGCGTGCTCTACGCGATGCACGAGGCCGGCCTGCAGCCGAACCGGCCGACGCGCAAGTCGGCGCGCGTTGTCGGCGACGTGATGGGCAACTACCACCCTCACGGTGACTCCGCGATCTACGACGCGCTCGTCCGGCTGGCACAGCCGTTCTCGATGCGCTATCCGCTCATCGACGGCCAGGGGTACTTCGGGTCGGTCGACGGCGATCCGGCTGGAGCCATGCGCTACACGGAGTGTCGGCTCTCCCGCATGGCGACGGAGCTTTTGCGTGACATCGACGCCGACACCGTCGACTTCGAGCCCAACTACGACGAGTCGCGACGCCAGCCGACAGTACTGCCGGCGCGGTTCCCGAACCTTCTGGTCAACGGCTCGTCCGGCATCGCCGTCGGCATGGCGACGAATATTCCGCCGCACAATCTCGGCGAGGTCATCGACGCGATCATCGCGATGATCGCGGACCCGGCGATCGACGTCGAGCGGCTGACGCAGCACGTCAAAGGCCCGGACTTTCCGACGGGTGGCTCGATCGTCGGCCGCGGCGGCATCCGCGATGCGTATCGCTCCGGCCGTGGGCGCATCTACGTCCGTGGGCGCGCCCACATCGAACAGCTTCGCGGCGGCAAGAGCGCGATCATCATCACCGAGCTGCCGTACGGCGTCCGCAAGGCCGGCGAAGGCGGCGTGATCGAGAAGATCGCCGACCTCGTCAAGGCGGGCACGCTGACCGAGGTCCCGATGTCGGATGACGCGCTGCAGGACCACTCCGACAAGGAGGGCATGCGGATCTACGTCGAGCTGAAGCGCGAGGCCGTCCCGCAGGTCGCGCTCAACAAGCTCTTCAAGCTGACGCCGCTGCAGACGACCTTTGGCTACAACGCGGTCGCGCTCGTCGACGGCGTCCCGAAGACGCTTTCGCTGCTCGAGCTGATCCGGCACTACCTCGTGTACCAGCGCGAGGTCGTCACTCGCCGCTCGAAGTACGAGCTGCGTCAGGCCGAGAAGCGCGCGCACGTCCTCGAGGGTTACCTCAAGGCGCTCGACTCGCTCGACGCCGTCATTGCGCTCATCCGAGCCGCTGCCGACACCGACGACGCGCGCACGGGGCTCATGCGGGACTTCGACCTGTCCGAGATCCAGGCTCAGGCGATCCTCGACCTGCGCCTCTCCCGGCTGACGAAGCTCGCGCGCGAGGAGATCCAGGCCGAGTTCAACGATCTCCAGGAGCGCATCGCGGAGCTCCGCACGATTCTCGGCGATCCTGCCCGGATCGACGGCGTGGTCAAGGAGGAGCTGCTCGAGCTCAAGGAGATCTACGGCAAGTCGGACGATCGCCGCACGGAGATCGTGCAGGCCGAAGACGAGCTCGAGCTAGAGGATCTGATCGCGGAAGAGGACATGGTGATCGCGATCACGCGTTCGAACTACATCAAGCGCCTGCCCGTGACGACGTATCGCGAGCAGCGGCGAGGCGGCATCGGTGTCATGGGCATGGATCTGAAGGACGAGGACTACATCGAGCATCTCTTCGTCGCGTCCACGCACGACTACATCCTCTTCTTCACGGACGTCGGGAAGGTCTACCGGCTGAAGGTGCACGAGCTGCCCCTCGGCTCTCGGCAGTCCAAGGGCCGCGCGATCCAGAACCTGCTCCCCTTCCGGCAGGACGAGCAGGTGCGTGCGGTCGTGCAGACCCGTGACTTCAAGGAGGCCGAGCACCTCGTCTTTGCAACGAAGAACGGTGTCGTGAAGAAGACGCGGATGTCCGCCTACAACACGCCGTTGCGTTCCGACGGGATCATCGCGATCAAGATGCGTGAGGGCGACGAGCTCGTCGGCGTCCGGCATGCTTCGGGGACCGACGACGTCCTGATGGTGTCGCGCAAGGGTCAGGCGATTCGCTTCCACGAGACCGATGTACGGCCGATGGGGCGGGATGCCTCCGGCGTGCAGGGCATGCGGCTACGCGCAGGTGACGAGGTGATCGCGGTCAATGTCGCTCACGACGACGCCGACGTGCTCGTGGTGACGGAGAACGGTTATGGGAAGCGCACCCCCGTGCGTGACTATCCCGTCAAGGGTCGCGGGGGGCTTGGGGTCAAGACGGTGCAACTCACGGAGGCCAAGGGGCAACTGGCCGGCTCGCGCGTCGTGCGCGACGGGTATCAGGTGATGCTCATCTCCGACGGCGGCACGGTGATCAAGATGGCGGTGGACGACATCAAGCGGTCCGGCCGGTCCACGCAGGGGGTCATCGTGATGCGATTGCGCGAGGGAGAGCACGTCTCCACCCTCGCGCCGGTCGTCGAAGCCGCAGAGGATAAGAGCGACGCCACGAACAGCCCCGAAGCTGTCCCGCAGGCGTAGACTGACGCCACAAACCTCCGTCAACCCGTACCCCAAAAGGGGGAGATTTTGAAGCCACCCCTTCCCGGTCAGGAAAAAGAGCGATATACCTTTGAAACAAGGGGTCCCAGCGCACAGGAAGACGAGGAAGACATGGTTGTCAGCAGGCAGGTAGACCTACTCGAGCCGATCGATCTCGCCGACCACCTCGGGAAAGTGGAGCTCTATTTGGGCCAGGTCTGTCAGATCGCGGGCATCTCGAAGATGCAGCTCGACTACTGGACGAACAAGGCCCAGATCCCCACCAAGGGGAAGAAGCAGCGCATCTACGACATCGATGCTCTCGAGACTGTCATGTTGATCAAGCAGGCGAAGGACAAGGGACTCAATCTCGGCGCCGCGATCGATGCGGCCCGCCGGTTCCGTGAAGTGCAGTCCACGATGCACCGGCCCGAAGCTGCACCAGA
>DAINSN010000110.1:0-8262 GCA_036741295.1 Gaiellaceae bacterium | reverse complement strand
CGGCCGCTTCAGCGCCCGTGCCCACACGGTTGACAGCAAACGCCAACCGTCCCCCAAGAGGAGCCCGCGGGCTTTGCCCGTGGGCGTTCCCCGCGAAGCGGCGACCCTAATCCCCGCGCGAAAGCGCAGCTTTCGCGCGGGAGTAAGCCTGGCGTGCCGCCATTACGGCTTCGACCTCCGAGACCTCGGCGACCGGGACGTCCCACCAGCTCTCGTAGGCCGGGACGCCCTCGTAGCGATCGACCTCGATCGCGAGCACGACCGTCGAGTCCTCGCCCTTCGCAGCCTCCAGCCCGCTCCGAAGCTCGTCGATCGTGCCGCACCGGATTACCTTGGCGCCGAGCGACTCCGCATTCGCGGCAAGGTCGATCGGAAGCACGGGCGCCGGCGAACCGTCGCTGTCCACGCCGAGCGAGCCGTTCTGCCGGTAGCGGTACAGCGTCCCGAAGCCGTCTGTGCCGAGGGAGCGTGAGAGGCCCCCGATCGAACTGAACCCGTGATTGTCGACGAGAACGATCGTCAGCTTCAGGCCCTCCTGGATCGAAGTGACGATCTCACTCGAGAGCATGAGGTAGGAACCGTCGCCGACCATGACGTACACCTCACGCTCGGGCGCGGCCATCTTCACGCCAAGCCCGCCGGCGATCTCGTAGCCCATGCACGAGTAGCCGTACTCGACGTGGTAGCCCTTCGGGTCGCGCGTACGCCAGAGCTTGTGCAGGTCGCCCGGCATCGATCCGGCAGCGCAGACGACGACGTCCGAGGGCCGAGCGGCGTCGTTCACCGCCCCGATCACTTCGCTCTGAGCGGGCAGCGGCTCGTGACCCAGCTTGTACAGGCGGGTCACCTCTTCGTCCCACTCCCTGTTCAGCCGTGCAGCCAGCTCCCGGTACTCCGGCTCGACCTGATGTCCCTCGAGCGCAGCCGCGAGCCGCTCGAGCGTGACGTGCGCATCGGCGACAAGCGCGACTCCGTCCAGCTTCGCCGCGTCGAAGTCGGCGACGTTCACGTTGACGTAGCGCACGTCGGGATTTCGGAACGCGGTTTTGGAGGCCGTCGTGAAGTCGGACCAGCGCGTGCCGATGCCGATCGCGACGTCCGCGTCCGCAGCGATCCGGTTCGCTGCAAACGTGCCGGTCGCGCCGACGCCGCCGAGCGAGGCGGGATGGTCGTGCGGAAGCGAGCCCTTCCCGGCCTGCGTCTCCGCGACTGGAACTCCGGTCTGCTCGACGAATGCACGCAGCGCGTCGGTCGCCTCCGAGTAGATGACGCCGCCGCCCGCCACGATCAACGGGCGCTTCGCGGACCTGATGAGCGCGGCCGCCTCGGCCAGCAGCGTCGAGTCGGGCTCCGGCCGCGTCACGTGCCAGACACGCCGCGCGAGGAACTCCTCCGGGAAGTCGTACGCCTCGGCCTGGACGTCCTGCGGGAAGGCAAGCGTCACCGCGCCTGTCTCCGCCTGGTTCACGAGCACGCGCATCGCCGACAGCGCTGCAGGGATGAGCTGCTCGGGCCGCTCGATCCGGTCGAAGTAACGCGACACCGGTTGGAGCGAGTCGTTGACTGAGACGTCGCCGCGCGAGGGCACCTCGAGCTGCTGCAACACCGGATCGGGCCGCCGCGAGGCGAAGACGTCGCCGGGCAGCAGCAGGACCGGCAGGCGATTCACCGTTGCGAGGGCGGCGCCGGTGACGAGGTTCGTCGCACCCGGTCCGATCGAGGTCGTGCAGGCCAGCGTCGCGAGCCGGTTCTTCATCCGGGCGAAGCCGACTGCCGCGTGCACCATTGCCTGCTCGTTGCGGGCTTGGTAGTACGTGAGCAAATCCGGGTGCTGGTAGAGCGCCTGCCCGATGCCGGCGACATTGCCGTGCCCGAAGATCCCGAAGCACCCCTGGAAGAAACGCTGCTCGACACCGTCGCGCTCCACATGTTGCGCAGCGAGAAAACGGACGAGAGCTTGGGCGGCCGTTATTCGAGGCATTGGAGCTAACTCTCTCAGAAGCGTACTGTGACGTTTCGATGGCAGCGCGACTCGCCCTGGGCCTCGTCGGGGTAGGCCGGATCGGTGCGTTTCATGCGCAGACGCTCCTCGCACTGGAGGATGTTTCGTCCGTCACGATCGCCGACGCAGACCCGGCACGGGCCCGTCGCGTAGCAACGGAGCTCGGCGTCGGCGCGGCCGAAACCCCCGAGGTGCTTGTCGACGCAGGCATCGATGCGCTCGTAATCGCGACCGCGACCCCGGGCCACGCAACACTCCTTCGCCTAGCCGCACAGGCGGGCCTGCCGGCGTTCTGCGAGAAGCCTGTTGCGCTCGACCTCCCGACGATGGACAGCGTGCGCGACGAGGCGGAAAAGGCCGGGATTCTCGTGCAGGTGGGTTTCCAGCGCCGCTTCGATGCGGGCTACAAGGCAGCGCACGAAGCGGTCGCTACCGGCGGCGTCGGCGACATCCTGGTCATGCGGGCCGCCACACACGACCCCTTTTCGCCTCCCGCGGAGTACATCGCCGCATCCGGCGGCATCTTCTGCGATCTGCACATCCACGACTTCGACGCGGTCCGCTTCGTCAGCGGCGAGGAGATCACGGAGGTCTATGCGGACGGCGTTGCCCTGGATGCGCCGTGGGTGAACGAGCTGGACGACGTCGACGTCGCGGCGGCCATCCTGCGGCTGTCGGGCGGGGGCCTCGTGCTCGTCTCGGGGACGCGCCGCGATCCACTCGGCTACGACGTGCGGCTCGAGGTCTTCGGAACCGGCGACAGCATCGTCGTCGGTCAGGACGCCCGCAGCCCGATTCGTTCGGTGGAGCTGGATGCGAAGCCGCGGCGGGACTCGGCCTACCGGGACTTCTGGGATCGGTTCGAGCCTGCGTACCGGAATGAGCTTGCCGTCTTCGTCGAGACCGTCCGCACCGGCGCGCCGAGCCTTTGCTCGCTGGACGAGGCTCGCTCGGCCCTGGCGATTGCTCTAGCCGCCGAGCTTTCGCGGGCCGAGCGCCGTCCCATCTCGATCGAGGAGGTTGAACTGGCGCAGGCACCCCCAAACGGTTGAGAATCGCCTTAGCTATCCAACTGGGGAAGGAGAGGCATGGACAACGACCTCATTGACGAGGAGCTCACTCAACTCACCCGCAAAGGGTTGTTCCTCAAGGGAGGTGCGGCCGCAGCCGGCCTCACGGTGCTGGGCACGCCGGCCGCAGCAGCGTTCGCTGCGGGCACTGCAGCGACGATCAAGGTGGCTGTAGTCACGCACGGCGACACGGGATCTTTCTGGTCGGTCTTCAAGAAGGGCGTCGACCAGGCCGCGAAGGATCTGAAGTCGCGCGGGGTGAGCGTGACGCAGGTCTACGCGAACAACGACGTCCCGAAGCAGGTCGCCGGAATCAATGCCGCGATCGCGGGGGGTGCCAAGGTGATCGCGACCTCGGTGCCGGACGCAAGCGCACTCAAGGACCCGCTGCGCAAGGCCGCGTCGAAGGGGATCGAGATCATCACCGTCAACTCGGGGCTCGGCGCGTTCGACTCGCTGTCGACCTATGAGGTCCACGTCGGGCAGACGGAGGACGTTGCGGGGAAGGGCGCCGGCAAGCAGTTCAAGAAGGCCGGTTCGAAGAAGGTGCTGATCGTGATCCACGAGTCGAGCAACTCCGGCCTCCAGCAGCGGGCTGCGGGGGTCAAGGCGGTCCTCGGCGGGAGCAAAGTCAAGGTCCTGACGATTCCGAACGCGAAGTCCGACATCCCGGGGACGAAGGCGAAGGTGAAGGCGGCCTTCAACGCCGACAAGAGCCTCGACAGCTTCCTCGGCCTCGACCCTGACGTGACGATCCCCTGCCTGTCGTCCGTTCCGAAAGGGACGAAGGTAGGGACGTTCGACGTGGGCGGCTCGATCAAGGAAATCCTGGCCGGCAAGATGCTGTTCGCGATCGACCAGCAGCAGTACCTGCAGGGTTATCTGCCGGTGGTCTTCGCCGTCCTCTTCGTGACTAACCTGAACACCGTCGGGAACGGCGCACCGGTGCTGACCGGCCCCGGCATCATCAACAAGGCGAACGCGGCCAAGGTCGCTGCGCTCGCTGCGAAGGGCACTCGCTAGCACCAGGTCGGGTGGGCGGCCACACCGGCCGTCCACCCACCGCAGCGGAAAGACCGCGATGGCCGAGACCGTAGCCCCCAACGTCGCCCCAGACGAACGCCTCGTGAAGGTGGGGCCGCTCGCCCGGCTGCTCACGCGTCCGGACATCGGAGCGCTCGTCGGTGCGGTGGCGGTCTTCTTCGCGTTCGGCTACTTCGCCCGCTCCGTGAACTGGCTCGGCGACCCGGGCATCGCCGCCGGGTGGACCGACCAGGCAGCCCAGTACGGAATCGTGGCGGTGCCCGTGGCTCTGCTGATGATCGGCGGCGAGTTCGACCTCTCCGCCGGCGTGATGATCGGCAGCTCGGGCCTGTTGCTCGGCTACCTCACGACGCATGCGCACCTGAACATCTGGCCGGCGATGGCGCTCGTCCTGGTCTTCGGCCTCCTGATTGGTCTCGTCAACGGGATCACCGTCATCAAGACGAAACTGCCGAGCTTCATCGTGACGCTCGCGACCTTCTTCGTCTTACAGGGCGTCAACGCAGCCGGCACGCTGAAGCTGACGGGCCAAACGGCGATCCAGGACATCGACACGGCCAACGGGTTCAACTCCGCCCGCAGGTTCTTCGCCGGCGACCTGACGCACTACGGCTTCAAGGTCAAGGTGCTCTGGTGGATCGGAATCACGCTCATCGGCGCGTGGCTGCTCGCGAAGACTCGTTTCGGCAACTGGATCTACAGCGCGGGCGGAGATCCGAATGCGGCACGGAACGTCGGCGTTCCCGTCGCCCGAACCAAGATCACGCTCTTCATGATGACCTCCGGGGTCGCGGCCCTCATGGGGATCATCGAGGCGATCGAGCTGCGCTCGATGCAGGCGAAGGAAGGCATCGGCCTCGAGTTCATCTTCATCATCTGCGCCGTCGTCGGCGGCTGCCTACTGACCGGCGGCTTCGGCTCGGTGATCGGCACCTTGTTCGGCGCAGCCATGCTCGGCATGGTCCAGCTCGGGATCATCGACGCGCAGTGGGACAGCAACTGGACCTTCACCTTCCAGGGCGGGATCCTCTTCGCAGCGGTCATGCTCAATACGTTGATACGAAATCGCGCTCAGAAAGCGAGATGACGATGGCGCACCTCCTCGAGGCCGACCACATCTCCAAGTACTACGGCAACATCGTCGCGCTGAACGACATCTCCGCGCATGTGGATGCCGGCGAGGTCACGTGCATTCTCGGTGACAACGGCGCGGGCAAGTCCAGCTTCATCAAGATCCTCTCCGGCGTTCACCAGGCGGACAAGGGCCGGCTGCTCGTCGAGGGTGAGGAGGTTCACTTCACCTCGCCGCGCGACGCGCGCGCGGCAGGCATCGCGACGGTCTACCAGGACCTCGCAATGGTCCCGTTGATGTCGATCTGGCGGAACTTCTTCCTCGGCGCCGAGCCGCGAAAAGGCTTCGGGCCCGTGCAATGGTTCGACTCGGGCAAGGCAAAGGGCATCGTCCGCCGAGAGCTGAGCGCGATGGGGATCGACATCCGCGATCCCGACCAGGCGGTCGGCACGCTCTCGGGTGGGGAGAAGCAGTCGGTCGCGATTGCGCGCGCGGTCTATTTCGGCGCGCGCGTGCTGATCCTGGACGAGCCGACGTCGGCGCTCGGCGTGAAACAGGCGGGCGTCGTCCTCAAGTACATCTTGCAGGCACGGGAACGGGGCGTCGCCGTGATCTTCATCACGCACAACCCTCACCATGCGTATCCCGTGGGCGACCGCTTCGTGATCCTGAACCGCGGCCAGAGCCTCGGCGCGTTCGAGAAGTCGGAGATCGACCGGCAGGAGCTCGTGCGCTTGATGGCCGGCGGCAAGGAGTTGGCCGAGCTCGAGCACGAGCTCGAGGCGATCAAGGTCGAGATCTAGCCCGACCGATTAGGTGACGCTGGGTTCCACTGCGTCGGCAGTGAGCGCCCGCGTCGCCGCGGCCGCCGGCGCAGGACGGCCGAAGTGGAAGCCCTGCGCACCGTGGCAGCCGAGATCCTGCACGATGCCCTGCTGAGCAACGCGCTCGATCCCCTCGGCCACGAGCTGCAGCCCGAGCGCTTTCCCCAGGCCGACGATGCCCTCGAGGAGTGCGAGATCGGCTGCACCGGTGTCGATCTTGGCGGTGAAGCTGCGGTCGATCTTCACGATGTCGACCGGAAGCCTCTGGAGATAGGCAAGCGAGGCGTAGCCCGTCCCGAAGTCGTCGAGGGCGAGCTTGACGCCTCGGTCCTTCAGCATTGCCAGCTGCTGCTCGGCGCGCTCGCCGCTCGCGACGAGGACGCTCTCGGTCAACTCGAGCGTCAGGAGGTGGGGCGGCAAGTCCGCGCGGCGCAGAGCGTTGTCGACGTGCTCGAGGAACTCCGGGTGCTGGAGTTGCCGTGCCGAGACGTTGACGGCGATCTCGAGATCGCGGCCGAGCATCTCTCGCAGACGCGAGGCATAGAAGCAGGCCTCGAGCAGGACCCAGCGGCCGATCTGCACGATTAGCCCTGACTCCTCTGCGAGCGGGATGAAGTCGAGCGGCGCCACCTCCCCGAGCGTCGGGTGCTGCCAGCGCAGCAACGCCTCGAGGCCGACGACCTCGAAGGGATCGAGGTTGACGACCGGCTGGTAGGCAAGGGTGAACTGTTCCTCCTCGATCGCTTCTCGCATCTCGGCGATCCGCTTGAAGCGATTCAGGGCTGCCTGGTCGAGCTCGTCGTCGTAGAACGCGTAGTCCGCGTCCCCGTTCGACTTCGCCCGGTACATCGCCGCGTCTGCCTGCTTGAGCAGCTCGGCACCGGTGCTGCCGAGCGCGATACCGATGCTCGCAGTCAATGAGAGGTGTCGTCCTGCAACATCGATCGGAGCGGTGATCTGCTCGAGCAGGCGCTCCGCGACGATGGCCGGCTCCGCCGGCTCGCGGACGGACGTCAGGAGGACGGCGAACTCGTCACCGCCAAGCCGCGCCACCGAGTCGCCGGCCCGGATCACGGTCTTGAGACGCTCGCCCAGGATCGCGAGGACTTCGTCACCGACGCTGTGCCCGTACTGGTCGTTGATCTGCTTGAACTGGTCGAGGTCGATGAAGACGACCGCGGTCCCGGGCTCGTTTTCGGTGCGGATCGAGACTGCGTGCTCGAGCTGCTCGTGAAAGAAGGCGCGGTTGGCGAGCCCCGTGAGCGGATCGAAGAGCGCCTGCAGCCGCAGCTGCTCCTGCAGCTCTCGCTCGGCGGTGATGTCGAGCAGGTAGCCCTGCAGGTAGAGCGGCTCGCCGTCGTCCCCGAGAACGACGACCCCGTCGTCGCGAACCCAGACCACGGCCTCGTCTCGTGCGATGAGGCGGTACTCGAGGCTCAGCGGCTCGTGTGTCCGGTGGGTGCGGGCGTGCGCGGTGAGCACGCGATCGCGGTCGTCCGGATGCAGCGTGCGAATGAAGAGGTCCGGATCATTCCGCCACTCTTCGACCGTATAGCCCAGCAGCGGCTCGATCTTGCCACTCGTGAAGATGTTAGAGCTGCCCTCGTCCAGCGCGTCGACGTAGACGACGAGCGGCAGCTGCTCGACGAGCGTGCGGTAACGCCGCTCGATCTCTCGAGCCTCGCTCTCCACCGCGGGTGCGGTGTCCATGCGATCGACGCCGCAGTCCACCAGACCGAAATCGGGCCAGACGGGCTAGTAGCTGTCACCCCAAAGGGTGATTCGCGTGGGACCGCCGAGCTGCCTTTTCCCTCATGTCCAAGCCGATCGAGACCGAGTTGGTCTCGATTCAGACAAATGGCGTATCGGAGGGGTTTCTGCCGTGTGGTCCGGCATCTACCATCCGGGTAGGAATTCTCCGAGGAGAACTGGCTGGATGGTCGAGGACGAAATTCAGCACCTGCGAGTCTTGATTGCTAACGAGCGGCGCGACCGGCTTGAGTTGCTCGGTCAGGTTGTAGCCGGGCTCGGGCACGAGGTCATAGCCCGCGAGATCGACGTCACGGCAGTCGCCGCGGTGACTGCACGGGAACAGCCCGATGTTGCGCTCGTCGGGCTTGGTCTCTCGTCGCAGCACGCGCTCGAGTTGATCGAGCAGATCGTCCACGAATCCAGCTGCCCAGTGATCGCTCTGCTCTCCGCCGAGGACCCGGCTTACGTCCGCGAGGCGGCCAAACGCGGCGTTTTCGC
>DAINSN010000109.1:0-8299 GCA_036741295.1 Gaiellaceae bacterium | reverse complement strand
TGCTCGATCTCACGAACCGGATGCGCGCCCTGGACGGTGTGCTCTCGACCGAGACCTTCCTGTACCTCCAGATGTGCAAGCAGCTGTACGACTGGGGCACAGGCCCGACCTAGTGGTCCGACCCACGCTTCCATCCTGGTGGCTCGAAGAGGCCCGCGCCTGGGAGGGCGACCCCGCACCCGCGCCGCCGCTCGACGGCGAGCTCGAGGTCGACGTGGCGATCGTCGGGGCGGGATACACGGGTCTGTGGACTGCGCTCGCCGTACGGGAGCGCGACCCTTCGGCCCGCGTCGTCGTGCTCGAGGCCGAAGAGGTCGGCTACGGGCCCAGTGGGCGGAACGGCGGCTTCTGCCACGGCTACTGGAGCGAGCTCGCGCACCTGCGACGTGCGTTCGGCGACGCCGGCGCGCTCGCAGTCGCGCGCGCCGGCGCGAAGATCGTCCCCGCGATTCGGGCCTGGACGGAGGAGCGCGGCGCCGACGTCTGGTTTCGGGAGGGCGGACTGCTCAAGGTCTCGGCGGCGGCCGCGCAGGACTCCGCGCTCGCCGCGCCGGTCGAGGCGGCCCGCGCGCTCGGGGTGCCCGACGAGGCCGAGCCGCTCTCGCCCGACGAGCTCGAGCGGAGGGTGCGCTCCCCGCGTTTTCGCGCTGGAGTGTGGTTCCGCGACTGCGCCACGGTTCAGCCGGCGCGGCTGGCCCGCGCGCTGCGCGCGGCGGTGCTCGACGCGGGCATCGCGCTCCACGAGCGCTCGCCGGTCGAGCGCCTCGGCTCGAACGAGCTCGTGACGCCGCGCGGGCGCGTGCGGGCCCGCGACGTCGTGCTCGCCGTCAACGCCGCGGCGACCGGCTGGAGGCCGCTTGCCGGCGCGCTGACGAACTTCGGGAGCTACGTCGTCCTCACCGAGCCCGTGCCCGAGCTGCTCGAGGAGATCGGCTGGACCGGCGGCGAGGCGATCATCGACTCCCGGATGTTCCTGCACTACTTCCGCACGACACCGGACGGCCGTGTCCTGATGGGCAGCGGCTCGGGCGCGGTCGGCTATCGCGGCCGGATCGACGCGCGGTTCAGCGGCGACGAGGCCGCGGCCGCGCGGGCCGAGCGCGGACTCCGCGAGCTGCTCCCGGCGCTCGTCGACGTTGAGGTCGAGCGCGCCTGGGGAGGCCCGATCGACGTCTCGGGAGACCACCTGCCGTTCTTCGGCAGCGTCGACCGTGTCCACTACGGCGCCGGCTATTCGGGCCACGGCGTCGGGCCGAGCTGGCTCGGCGGTCAGATCCTCGCCTCGCTCGCAACGGGCGTCCACGACGAATGGACGGCGCTGCCGCTCGCGCACCGGAAGCTTCCGAGGCTGCCACCCGAGCCGTTCCGCTACCTCGGCGGCCGGGCGATCCGCGCCGCGATCATGGCGACGGAGGAGGCCGAGGAGGCGGGCCGGGTCGCGCCGCTGCCGGTCCGCGCGGTCGCTGGTGTGCCTGCAATGATCGGGCTGCGGGTGGGAACGCGTTGAACGCCACCGAATCCGACATCCGCCTCGAGGGCGTGACGAAGCGCTTCGACGACGTCGTCGCCGTTGACGACCTGTCCCTCGACATCGAGCGCGGGAGCTTCTTCGCCCTGCTCGGCCCGTCGGGCTGCGGGAAGACGACGACGCTGCGGATGATCGGCGGCTTCGAGGAGCCGTCCGCCGGCACGATCTACCTCGGCGACCGCGACGTCACCGGCTTGCCGTCGTACAAGCGAGACGTGAACACCGTGTTCCAGAGCTACGCGCTCTTCCCGCACCTGTCGATCTTCGACAACGTCGCCTTCGGCCTCCGCCGCAAGAGCGTCCGCGGGGCCGAGCTCAAGCGACGCGTCGGGGAGGCGCTCGAGCTGGTCGACCTGACCGGGATGGAGCGGCGCAAGCCCAGCCAGCTCTCGGGCGGCCAGCAGCAGCGGATCGCGCTGGCCCGCGCGCTCGTGAACCGCCCTCGCGTCCTGTTGCTCGACGAGCCGCTCGGGGCGCTCGACCTCAAGCTCCGCAAGCAGATGCAGCTCGAGCTGAAGGGGATCCAGCACGAGGTGGAGCTCACGTTCGTCCACGTCACGCACGACCAGGAAGAGGCGATGACGATGGCCGACCGGATCGCGATCATGAACGTGGGGCGGATCGAGCAGCTCGGCGCCCCCGCAGAGCTCTACGAGTTTCCGCGTACCGCCTTCGTCGCCGGCTTCCTCGGGATCTCCAATCTCCTACCGGGAAAAGTCGCCGGCCGCGGGCTCGTCCGTCTCGACGAAGGCACCGAGGTGCGGGTGCCGGCCGAGGCGCTCGACGGCCGCAAGGACCGGGTGGCCGTCGGCGTGCGGCCGGAGAAGATCAGGCTGGGACCCGGGAGCGGCGAGGACAACCGGCTTGCGGCCAGCCTCCTCGAGAGCGCCTATGTCGGGGTCGCGACGCAGTACGTCCTGCAAACGCGGGCGGGAAACGTCAGCGTCTACGTCCAGAACAGTGCGCCGGGCGCGCGCCAGCAGAACCCAACCGAGATCTCGTGGAACCCGGATTCCACGTTCGTCGTCGATTCCATGGAGGGAGCAGAATGACCGACCAGTTCACCAGGCGAATGCTGCTCGAGCGCGCCGCGCTCGGCGGTGCCGCGCTGACCCTGCCGAGTTTCCTTGCCGCCTGCGGCGGCTCCTCGAAGAAGAGCAGCGGCAGCCCGGCCACGACCGCCCACACGCTCGCCAAGACGCTGCACTTCTCGAACTGGACGCTCTACATCGACAAGAAGGGCAACCGGCACCCGTCGCTCGAGCAGTTCAAGAAGCGCTACGGCGTGACCGTGCAGTACACCGAGGACGTCAACGACAACGCGTCCTTCTACGGCAGCAAGCTCCAGGGGCCGCTGTCGCACGGCCAGTCAACCGGCCGCGACATCATCGTCATGACAGACAACTCGCGGTATCCGAGCCTGCTGATCAAGAAGGGCTGGGTCGAGAAGCTCGACAAGAGCGCGATCCCGAACATCAAGAACCTCCTGCCGGTGCAGCAGCACCCGAGCTGGGATCCCAACCGCGACTACAGCCTCCCGTGGCAGTCCGGCATGACCGGCATCGCCTACAACGAGAAGCTCACCGACCCCGTGCTCACGATCGACGATCTCCTGAGCAACAAGAAGCTCAAGGGCAAGGTCACGATCCTGAACGAGTTCGCCGACGCGATGACCCTGGTCATGGCCGCCAACGGCGACGATCCGGGCAAGATCACCGACGCGACCTTCAACAAGGCGCTCGCGCGGATCAAGAAGGCGGTCGACTCCGGCCAGATCCGCCAGTTCACGGGCAACGACTACAGCGACAAGCTCGCGAAGGGCGACATCTCCGCCGCGATGGCGTGGTCGGGCGACATCGTCCAGCTGCACGCGGACAACCCGCACCTGCTCTGGAACCTGCCCGACACGGGCGGCGACATCTGGACGGACAACATGCTGATCCCCAAGGGCGGCGACGTCTACACCGCCTCCGTCTACATGAACTTCGTCTACGACCCGAAGATCGCAGCCGAGATCGAGGACTACGTCAACTACATCTGCCCGGTCGTCGGCGCGAAGGAAGCGCTGCAGAAGATCGATCCGGGCGTTGCGAAGAACACGCTGATCTTCCCGACGAAGAAGATGCTCGACAACGTCCACACGATCGACCCAATCGCCCTCAACAACGAGAAGTACCTGACCGCCTGGCAGAACCTGGTCTCCGCCTAGGAGGATTTGACGAAATGACCGCTATGTCACCGCGCCGCGCTGCTCGCCCCGAGGCGGCGTCCTCAGTCGCCCCGATAGCGCTGCTATCAGGGCTCCCTGCGTCCTTGCCTCGGAACGACCATCGCACCGCGGACGACGAGGGACACTCCGCCAAACCCTCCTAATGAGCTTTCGTCATCGAGGACTGACGCCGTACCTGCTGCTCGCGCCGGGCGTGGTGTGGCTTGCGGCGTTCTTCCTCGTGCCGCTCGGCTTCCTGGCGTACCAGTCGCTTGAGTCGGGATCGCTCGACTTCGGCTACGCCTTCTCATGGGCGTGGGGGAACTACTGGGACGTGATCCGGAGCTACCACAGCCAGTTCGTGCGGTCGCTCGAGTACGCGGGCATCGCGACCGTGCTCGCGCTCGTGGTCAGCTATCCGGTCGCCTACTGGATCGCGTTCCGCGGCGGCAGGTGGAAGAACCTGTTCCTCCTCTTCATCGTCGCGCCGTTCTTCGTCACGTACCTGATCAGGACGCTCGCCTGGGAGACGATCCTCGCCGACCACGGGATCGTCGTGAACACCCTCCGCAACCTCCATGTCCTCGGGTCCGGCGGACGGCTCCTCGCAACGTCGGTCGCGGTCGTCACCGGGATCACCTACAACTTCCTGCCCTTCATGGCCCTGCCGCTCTACGTCTCGCTGGAGCAGATCGACGGGCGGCTGATCGAGGCGGCGCAGGACCTCTACGCGAGCAAGTGGAAGGCGTTCCTCCGCGTGACGCTGCCGCTGTCGCTCCCGGGCGTGGTCGGCGGCACGCTGCTCACGTTCATCCCCGCGGCCGGCGACTTCATCAACGCCCAGCTGCTCGGCTCGCCGCAGCAGCACATGATCGGAAACGTCATCCAGTCCAAGTTCCTCGAGCTGACCGACTATCCGGCGGCCGCGTCGATGTCGTTCATCCTGATGGCGGCGATCGTGATCATGGTGCTCGCCTATGTCCGCTCGGTCGGGACTGAGGAATTGACCGGATGAGCCTCGCCGCGGTCTTGCGCCGGCAGGCGCTGACGGTGTACGCCGCCCTGTTCTTCGCGTACCTGCTGCTTCCGATCGGGGTCGTGATCGCGTTCTCGTTCAACAATCCGAAGGGCCGCTTCAACTTCACGTGGCAGGGCTTCACCTGGGACAACTGGATCCACTGGGACGCCATCCCCGGCTTGCGAAGCGCGCTCGCGCTCTCACTCGAGATCGCGCTGCTCGCCAGCGTCGTAGCGACCGCGCTCGGGATGCTGATCGCGCTCGCGCTCGTTCGCTACGGCTTCCGCGGCCGCGCCGCGACGAACCTGCTCGTCTTCCTACCGCTCTCGACCCCCGAGATCGTCCTCGGCGCATCGCTGCTGACGCTGTTCCTCAACGCCAACGTCCCGTTCGGCTTCTGGACGATCTTCATCGCCCACGTGATGTTCTGCATCAGCTTCGCGGTCGTCACCATCAAAGCGCGCCTCGTCGGCTTCGACCGGCACCTCGAGGAGGCGGCGATGGACCTCGGCGCGAACGGCTGGACGACCTTCGTGAAGATCACCCTGCCTCTGACGGCGCCTGCGATCCTCGCCGCCCTCCTACTCTGCTTCGCCATCTCGATCGACGACTTCGTCGTGACCTACTTCAACGCAGGGCCGCGGACGACCTTCCCGCTGTTCGTCTGGGGCGCGGCCCGCGTGGGCGCACCGCCGCAGGTGAACGTGATCGGGACAGCGATCTTCGTCGTCGCAGTCAGCGCAATGCTCGCCAACGTCGCCATCCAGCGCCGCCGCGCGCTGAAAGGAGCCTGAATGGCCGCTTCCTCCGAGACCGCGTCATCCGCCGCCGAGCTCCAGCAGAAGGCGCGAGATCACCTGTGGCTGCACTTCACGCGCATGGCCGGCTACCAGTCGACCGAGGTACCGATCATCGTCCGCGGCGACGGGTGCTACCTCGAGGATTCGAACGGGAAGCGGTACCTCGACGCGCTCGCCGGGCTCTTCGCAGTCAACATCGGCTACGGGTTCGGCGAGGAGGTGGGGGAGGCCGCGGCGGCGCAGCTGCGCGAGCTGCCCTTCTACACGAACTGGTCGTACGCGCACCCGCGTGCGATCGAGCTCGCGGCGGAGGTCGCGTCACTTGCACCCGGCGACCTGAATCGCGTCTTCTTCGTCTCGGGCGGCTCGGAGGCGATCGAGTCGGCGTGGAAGCTCGCGCGCCAGTACCACGCTGCACGCGGTGAGCGGCGCTGGAAGGCCGTCGCGCGACGGCTCGCCTACCACGGTACGACGATGGGCGCGCTCTCGATCAACGGCATCGCGGACCTGAAGACGCCCTTCGAGCCTCTGGTGCCGGGCACGATCCATGTCCGGAACACCAACCGCTACCACCGTCCGCCGGAGGAGACCGAGGCGGAGTTCACGGCGTTCCTGCTCGACGATCTCGAGTGCGCGATCGAGCAGGAGGGCCCGGAGACGGTCGCGATGGTGATCTTCGAGCCGGTGCAGAACGCGGGTGGCGCGTTCACTCCGCCGGAGGGCTACTTCGCCGGCGTCCGCGAGATCTGCGACCGGTACGGGATCCTGCTCTGCGCCGACGAGGTGATCACCGCCTTCGGCCGACTCGGCCACTGGTTCGCGTCGGAGCGCTACGGCATCGGGCCGGATCTGGTCACGTCCGCAAAAGGCCTGTCCTCGGCGTACGCGTCGATCGGAGCGGTGATCGCGACGAACACGGTGATGGAGCCGTTCCTCCAAGGCACGCAGAGCTTCACGCACGGGGTCACCTTCGGCGGCCATCCGGTGCAGTGCGCGATCGCGCTGAAGAACATCGAGATCATGAAGCGCGAGCGCATCCCCGAGCACGTGCGGGAGAACGAGGACGCGTTCCGCAAGACGCTGGCGCAGCTGCTGGAGCTCCCGATCGTCGGCGACCTGCGCGGGGCCGGCTACTTCTACGCGCTCGAGCTCGTGAAGGACAAGGAGACGCGAGCCGGCTTCAGCGACGAGGAGTCGGAGTCGCTGCTGCGCGGCTTCCTGTCCGCGAAGCTGTTCGAGCGAGGCCTGATCTGCCGCGCCGACGATCGGGGCGACCCGGTGGTGCAGATCTCACCGCCCCTCATCGCCGGCCAAGCCGAGTTCGACGAGATGACCGGGATCCTGGGAGATGTGCTCGCGGAGGCTGGTGAGAAGGTCCAGGCCTCTTCGGCGAAGGAAGGCGAGCCGACACGTTTGCGGAGCGATCTGTCCTAACGGGCGAGCCCGGGGAGCCGCACTAAACTTCAAGGTGGCTCGCCTGCGGGAGCAGGCGGGCCTAACGGCGCCGTGGCCGAGTGGTTAGGCAGAGGCCTGCAAAGCCTCGCACACCAGTTCGATTCTGGTCGGCGCCTCTTCTGCCGATGCACCGAACGGGGAGCTAGATCCGGATCGATCGCGCGACGTGGCCGAAGATCGGCCTGTATCGTCCGCTGTACTTCGCATCGGTGCGGGCGTTGACGATCAGGAGCCTCCTCTGATCCAAGATCGCGTAGACAGTGACCGCGCTTTTCGCTCCTCCGTAGCTCCGGTCGAGAGTCACTGTCCCGGTGATTTCCCGCGCGGCACCGGCTGGAAGACGCAGCTTCCGGACCCGCACGTCTCGTGAGCCGATTTGCCTAGCGAGCCTCGCGGCGAACCCGTCCAACAGGCGGTCCCCGAGCGCGGCTTGGGCCCTTGTAAGAGTGTGGGCCCCGATCACGACGTCGGTCCTGACCGAAGACGGCAGCGCAGGCCATGCGAACGCCTCGAAGCTCTGCCTGAGATTGTTTCGGGCGTACGGATCGTCGATCAATGCCTGGTACTGACGCGCGACCGAGACCCGGCCTTGACTCCGAAGGCGGCGAATCAGGGCCTGGACGCTGCTGACGTTCCGTGGAACTGTTTGCCACGTGGCCGGAACTTCCACCGAGAACCCGCCACGAGGCACGTCGTGCCGCTTCCAGCCCTCAGCCGCTCCCGGTTGCACCAACCCAAGCGCGCCGGCCACCACCAGACCGATCACGACGCTTCGGCTCAGCTTGCCCACTGACCGGAGTCTCGTTCGAAGGCAGGCCTCAGCGCAAGCGCTTCGCCCCGCCGGCGTCTACTTCACGCGGTACCTGAGGTGCGTGACCGCCGGCGACTCGACGACGCGTACGGCCTCCACCTCGGGCGGCTGAGCGCCGACGTGGTCTTCGAACAGGCGAACGCCGCCGCCCAGAAACAGCGGCGCGACGTGGATCTGCAGCTCGTCCAACAGCCCGGCCTTTAGGTACTGCTGCACGACGTTCGCGCCGCCGGCAATGGCGACGTTCTTCTCGCCCGCCACTGCCTGCGCTTGCTCGAACGCTGACTCGATTCCGTCGGTGACGAACGTGAACGTCGTTTCGCCTTTCATCGGCTTCGTCTCGCGCGCGTGGTGCGTCAGGACGAAGACCGGGACGTGGAACGGCGGGTCGTCTCCCCACCAGCCGGCCGCGTTCGGGTCGTTCTCCCACGGGCCCTCGCCGCCGCTGAACATCTTTCGGCCCATGATCACGGCCCCC
>DAINSN010000108.1:4075-8312 GCA_036741295.1 Gaiellaceae bacterium | reverse complement strand
ATTTTCATGCGCGCTCCCGGGAAGGCCGAAGGTCGTGTGTAGGTAGGCAAAAGCCCCGTTCCCCCATCCCTTAATTATCCGAGTGCGATCGGCGACGTCTAGGCTAGAAGTCGGTTAGAAGACGGCGCGGGACACTAGCCAGAAGCGTAGGACCTCCCGGGTCGCCTCACGCATCGAGCCGTCGCTCGCTCGCCCGCGCGGCGTTCAATACGAACAGCTTCATCGACCCGCCGCCGATGAAGCGGGGCCCGTACCTCAGGCCGAGCCTCGCTGGCGCAGGACGGCCAGGGGCGTCCTCGCGAGAATCTTTAGATCGAGCCCAAGAGACCAGCCGCGGGCATATGCCACGTCGAGATCGAGCGCCTCGCCAAACGTCGTCCGAGCGCGGGCAGTCACCTGCCACAAGCCGGTCATCCCAGCTGGAACGAGGAAACGCTCGAAGTGATGGGGCTCGAAAATCTCGGTCTCGTAGGCCAGGCACGGCCGCGGACCAACGAGCGACATCTCACCGAGGAGAACGTTGATCAGGTTCGGCAGCTCGTCAAGGCTCGTCTTCCTCAGCCATCGGCCCGAGGCGGTGATCGCGTCAGGTCGCTCGAGCTTGTAGAGCCCTCCGGCAACTGGAGCGGCTCCCTTGTCCATGATCGAGCGCATGTAGTCGCGATGCACCGTCGTGTCCGTGCCGACGACCATCGTGCGGAACTTCAGCATCTGAAACTCCCGTGCGCCCTCGCCGAGTCGCGTCTGCCGGAAGAAAACGGGCCCTGGCGAGTCGCGTTTGACCCGCCATGCCGCGAAGGCGAACAGAGGCGACATCAAGACGAGAAGGGTGCCCGCGAAGACGAGGTCGAATGCCCGCTTGATCAGCCGCGAGGATCGCGAGATGCCCGCCGGCCGAAGCCCTACCAGCGGGATCCCCTCAACCGAATGGACATCGAGCTTCGGCGTCAGCACCTCGTAGAGGCGCGGCAGTACGTCGATCTGAACGTCGAGCTTACGGAGCTCTCGGAGCAGCTCGAGCATGCGCTCGGCGGGCGCATCGGCAAATGCGATGACGACCCGCTCGACGTTTTCCTGCTCGACGACGTCGAGCACGTCGTCGATTCGATAGTTGGAGATGCCTGTCAGCTCATCGCGGAAGTCGCGCTGCACGTCGTCCGCAATGCCCACGAGCCGGATGCCGTACTCGGGATGCTGGAGGTATTTCCGACCCAGCAGTTGGCCGACATCACCGCTACCGATGATCAAGGCATTTTGGACGTAGGCCGCGCTGCGGCGGACGAGGCTTCGGCCGAGAATGCGCGCACCCGCTATGAAAGCGATTGCGAGGGCCCAGAAGAGGGCCGTCTTTCTGATCTGAGGCGTGGTTATCTCCGTGATCCACGCTCCGGCGAACAGCAGCCACACGAGGACGGTGACGAGGTGGAGCACGCCTGAGACGTCGTCTGCAGTGGAATGATCGGTGCGCTCTTCGTCGTGGTCGTAGAGACCGTAGAGCTTGGCTGCAAGTACCCACGAAGGGAGGCTGAGCAGAAAGATCAGGAAGAGCCAGACGATTCGCGGGTCGACCCCGGCCGAGAAGTCGGCAAGCAGGAGCTCCGTCACCAGAAAGGCGCAGAGCAACCCCAGCACATCGGCAGTCAGGAGAACACGACGTATGAGCCAGCTGCGGCGACGGACCTTCCTCGGCTGCGTCGCGCCAGCCCCCCGCTCGAGCGCAGGGGGCGACGCCCTCAGACTGTCAAGCGCTCGCCCCACCCTGTGACTCACGATAGGGAAACCGTTTACCTACGGCCAGACCAGTAATCCCGTCGAGGCTTCTTGGCGCACCTAACCGTTTGAGGAGGGCGAGAAGGGCAACAAGGCAGGCTGTCGCCGACGAGACGCCAGACCCGTTGGCCAGACGCCAGCCCAGAGCGACGGTCGGCGTCTGTGAGGCGGCTCGGCATCATCGTCGTCACAGCCGCCTGCAGCGCCATGGTCGCGACCTTCACTCTGTCTCGGCGACGGACCTTCCTCGGCTGCGTCGCGCCAGCCCCCCGCTCGAGCGCAGGGGGCGACGCCCTCAGACTGTCAAGCGCTCGCCCCACCCTGTGACTCACGATAGGGAAACCGTTTACCTACGGCCAGACCAGTAATCCCGTCGAGGCTTCTTGGCGCACCTAACCGTTTGAGGAGGGCGAGAAGGGCAACAAGGCAGGCTGTCGCCGACGAGACGCCAGACCCGTTGGCCAGACGCCAGCCCAGAGCGACGGTCGGCGTCTGTGAGGCGGCTCGGCATCATCGTCGTCACAGCCGCCTGCAGCGCCATGGTCGCGACCTTCACTCTGTCTGTGAACCGTTGAGCGCGACGTGCTTGTGCAGGCTCATCACTGTTTCGGGGGAAGGCTCGAACGCGACGACAGGCCCCGAGGGGCCGACGCTAAACGCGGCCGCCGAGGTGAACAGGCCGACGTGTGCTCCAACGTCGAGGACGCACATTCCCGGTTCGATCTTCCCGGTGAACGCCTCATGCACGTCGGGCTCGAAGACGCGGGTCGCGTAGTAAGTCGCCTACGACGGCGTCAGTCGGAGAGGATCACCGTGACGTCGACCGCAATCCCACGATTCCGAGTCGCTTGCGCCATGGCCGAGTCCAAATCGGCTGGAATCGGCCCCGGACTGGTTCGAGGCGACGCAGCGGCGAAGATCGACGAAGCCACGTGGTGGCGCGGAGGGCGGAGCACGATTCGGACTCTGCGGTTCTTCCGGTCTACGCTAGACGGAGATGACCGAGGCACTTGTCCTCACCTATCACGCCGTTGAGACCGGGCCTCCTCCGCTCTGCGTCGAACCGAAGCTCTTCGCGAAGCACCTCGACGTTATTGGCGAGTCCGGACTGAGAGTCGTAACCATGGCGGAGCTCACAGAGCTTGTCCACGCGGGGCTGCAAGGAGGGCCGCTGGTCGCTATCACCTTCGACGACGGCTTCGCGAGCATCGCGAGAACTGCAGCTCCCTTGCTGCTCGAGCGCGGGCTGCGGGCAACCATCTTCTGCGTCGCCGGGCGACTCGGCGGCCACAGCGACTGGCCCACCGCGCACGGATCCGGCTTCGTCGGGACGCTCGCGACGGCAACGGAGCTCACCGAGCTCGTGGGGCTGGGTTTCGAGATCGGCTCACACGGATTCGAACATGCCCCGCTCGTCGGCGGCTCCGAGGCGGTCCTGCGGCGAGAGCTCGTGGAATCGCGAGACCTCTTGGAGGACGCCGTAAGCAGTTCCGTCCCCACGTTTGCACTGCCCTATGGGGCGGCGCCTTCGCCCCGTGCCCGCCGCATGCTCGAGGAGACGTACGCCGCCGCCTGCACGACCGACCTCGGCCGGGTTCGATCGAATGCGAACGTCTACGCCCTGCCGCGCGTCGACTCACACTACATCCTCCGACCGGAGCTCCTGGATCGCGCCGTGGCCGGCCGCCTCGACTCGTACCTGCGCATCCGCAAGGCCGCCGCGCGCGTTCGCCGAGCATTGAGAAGCGATTACCTACTTCCGACGGCCGATGCGTAACGCGATCTTCCGGCGGTTCGATCGTCCTCGAAGAGCGCCCCTGGGCCGCGACCCCTTTTACTGCTCGACTAGCGCGTGTAGGTGACCACGAGCTGCGGTTCGGTCAGGGTGGCGTGGTCGTAAGAAGCAAACTGAACATAGTTGTCCCCCGTGGGCTGGCCACCGTCGACAAACAACCGCAACGCGCTCAAACCCGTCTTCGAGAGCGAGGCAGGCGCCGCCAGCGGGAAATCGTTCTGAGCCCCCGCGACGATCTGTGCGATCGACATGGCCGCTAACGCCATCGCCGAGGAATTGAGCGCATAGTCGCCGGCGTCGATCGGCCAGCCGGCCGGGTCATACCACTCCCCGACCAGGTTGCGGCCGTCCGCGCTCACCTTGCCCATCACCTGTGCCCGTAGGATCACCCCCGTCACCGTTGCGTCGTCAGGAATTGCCGAGGTATCGAAACGCAACAGACCCGCATACACGTCGTAGCCGTTCGGTGTCAGTCGCCGCGCCATGGTCACCGTGGGCCCGGTCGTGTTCGCATCCGGTGCGGCAGCAGGTGGATAAGCGGCCCCCTTCGAAAACGCGTAGCCGTCATCACCAGAAGCAGCAACGCTGAAGCTTAAGCTCACCGTCGTCACCGTCGACGTCGACGCCGCCGCCACCACCCCGGTCTGAGCCGACGTAGCGCCCTGCGACCCG
>DAINSN010000108.1:0-3975 GCA_036741295.1 Gaiellaceae bacterium | reverse complement strand
GAGCCTCAGGCAAGGTGGCATGGTCGAAAGCAGCAAACTGGACATAGTTGTCACCCGTCGGTCGGCCGCCATCGACATGCAAACGCAAAGCGCTGAAGCCGGTCTTCGACAGCGTCCCCAACCCGCTCAAGGGGAAGTCGTTCCGGCTGCCGACCACAATCTGCGCGAGCGGCCTGCCCGCAAACGCATTCGCCGACGAGCCGACCGCGTAATCCGCAGCGTCGATCGGCCAACTAGCAGCGTCGTACCACTCCGCCACCAGGCTACGCCCGTCGCCATCCCGCTTGCCCGTCACCTGCAACTGCAGCGTCGCGCCCGTCACCGTCGCATCGTCCGGAATCGACGACGTATCGAAGCGAACCAACGCCGCGTAAACGTCGAAACGTGACGAAACCGAGCGCCGAGCCAAATCCACCACCGTCCGCGTCGTGTCCACGCCCGGCGTGCCAGACGGAGGATAAGCCGCCCCGCTCGAGCCCAGATCCCCATCATCGCCCGAGCCGGCAACGCTAAAGCTCATCGTCGTCACCGTCGACGCCGCCGCCACCACCCCGGTCTGAGCCGACGTAGCGCCCTGCGACCCGGCACCGTTCGACGCCGTCACCACCACCCGAACCGTCGACCCAACATCCGAAGCAACAAGCAAATACGACGACGAATTCGTGCCCACATCCACACACGCCGCCCCAGCCGCATCACAACGACGCCACTGATACGCATACGAAAACGGTGCTGTCCCCGACCACGACCCCGACGAAGCCGACAACGACTGACCCTCAACCGCACTCCCAGACACCACCGGCAACCCCGTATTTACCGGCGGAGAAGCCGTGACGGCGGCAGTCGCGTTGGATGTGGCCGATGAGCCCGGTCGTTGGCTCTGCTGGTAGTGCGCCGTGACCTGGGCCCCAGACAGTGCGAAGGGATAAAAGCTCGCGTCGTCCAGGACCCCAGGCCAGAATTGCCCAAGCGACGGCGAGGGTGCCCCGAACCGCATGACATTGCCACCGACGTCGCGCGCCATCACCGCGGCTGGGCCCGTCGAGACAAGACTGCCGTCAACGTAAAGGCGTGCGTTCGTGCCGTCGTACGTGGCGACGATGTGGTGACTGACGCCAGCGCTGAGGACAGGTCCGTCCGGTCCCTGTTGCCACGCCGACCCGTTGCCGATGAAAAACCGAAGGGCGCCGGTCGCGTTCGTGTTCAACCACCATCCTCCGAACGAGCTCGCGGTCGACCAGACCGTCCGGTTGTCGGGCAAGCTGGAAGGCTTCACGCTGAGCTCGACCGAGAAGCTCCCTGCGGTCCAGACAGGATCTGTGGGGACGTCGGCGTATTGGTTCGTCCCGTTGAACGAAGCCGCAGTATCTGTGTCCCCGACGATCAGGCCAGGCGCGCCGCGTTGCGGCGAGTTGGCATAGACGCCGCTCTTGAACCCGCGTCGATCCGAAAGCGTTCCGCCCGAGTCGTTGAAGCGCCAGTAAGACTTTGCGTTGTCGGCCGTCACTGCGCTCGCGTACGAATCCGTTCCATCCGCGTTTGTCGCGCCGACCAGCACCCGGAGGGTCGCTCCCACGTCCGCGGATTTGACGACGTAGCTCGCGCTGTCACCCGCTGGGGAGATGTCCTGGCAGAAGCTGCCGCCCGCATCGCAACGCTGCCACTGGTACAGGTAGCTGATCGGCGTAGCTCCAGACCACGTTCCTGGATTGGCCGTCAGTATTGCGCCGTCGATCGGTGTCCCCGAGATCGTCGGTGGCGAAGTGTTCACAGGCGGAGCCGGAGCCTGTGTCACCACTGACGTCGGAGCGGACTGCGCCGCGGCGGAGCCGGCGACGTTCGTCGCCGTTACCACGACCCGCACAGTCGATCCGAGATCTGCCCCTTGGACGACGTACGTCGTCGCGTTCGCGAACGCGATGTCGACGCAGGCGGCGCCGGAGGCATCGCATCGTTGCCACTGGTACGCCTTCGCCGGTGGCGGCACGCCCGTCCACCCACCTGCAAAGGCGGTCAATGTCTGACCGCTTCGCGGCACGCCGCTGATGCCGGGCGGGGTGACTGAGGCCGGCGCACTCGGGGCACCCACGAACCGCACCCTGTTGTTGACCGAGTCGGCGATCAGCACATTGCCCGAAGGTGTCTCGACGACAGCCTTCGGGTTCGCGAGCTGAGCCGCGTCGGCCGGGCCGCCCTCACCGCTGAACCCAGCGACGCCCGTTCCGGCAAACGTCGAGATCGCGCCGAAGGCATTGACCTTCCGGATCCGGTGGTTCGACGCGTCCGCAATCAAGAAGCCGCCGTCGGAGGTCGGGGACACGTTGTCCGGATCGTTGAGGGCGGCAGCGGTTGCCATCCCACCATCGCCGCTGAATCCGGCGACTCCGTTCCCCGCGACCGTTGTGATCGTGCCGTCGGGCGCAACCCGACGAATCCGCTCATTGATCTTGTCGGCGATAAGAAAGCCGCCGTCCGGCAAGGGACTTACACCGAACGGACTCGAGAGTCGTGCGCCCGTCGCCGGCCCCCCGTCACCGCTGAAGCCCTGGATCCCGGTGCCCGCGACGGTCGTGATCGTCCCGGTCGGCGAAACGCGCCGAACTACGTGGTTGCCCGTATCGGGGAAGAGGAAGCCCCCGTCGCTGGTGGCGATGACGCTACGCGGGTTGTCGATCGTTGCAGATGCCGCCGGACCACCATCGCCGCTGTAACCCCGATTGCCGTTTCCGACCACCGTCGTGATCGTGCCGTTCGGCGAGATTTTCCGGATCCGGTTGTTGCCCGTATCGGCCAGGAGAAAGCCCCCGTCAGCGGTCACTGAGGCCGCATGGACCCCGTTGAGCATTGCAGCGGTGGCAGGTCCCCCGTCGCCGCTGAAGCCAAGCACTCCTGTCCCGGCGAGCCTCGTGATGATTCCACCGCTATTGACGCTTCTCGCTGTGTGGGTGAACGGCTCGGCGAAAACATAGCCTCCGTCAGGTGTGAGACTGAGGTTGCGGGGATGATCGATCCGCGCGTCGATCGCCGCACCACCGTCGCCGGCAGTTCCACCGGCTCCTGTGCCGGCGATCGTAAAGATCGGGTCTGTCGAGGACGCCGAGGCAGAGGCAGAGGCCGACGCAGAGGCCGCGTGCGAGACACGGCCGCCGAGGACAAGGACGAGCGCGCCAGCGAGCGCCAGCGCTGCTAGCGACCGAGCCCAGGTGAAGCGTGTGAAAAGCAGTTCGTCCCCTCTCCGAGCATTCCCCTGCGGCGTTGGTGCGGCAACAGCAGCCTGGGAGCCGCCCATTACGCGCGCGTTCTCAGGCTACGAGCCGTCGGAAAGGGCGGCAACTGCTCGATTGGCTAGGTCAGGCCACCCCTCGAGTAGGCTCACGGTCTGGCCGCGCGCCAGGGCCGCTGACGCACCGGGGGGCCGGTGGCGCGGGACTACTGGATAGCTGCCAGTTCAACGCGTTTTCCGGTCTGCGCCGATTCGTAAGCTGCGTCGATGACCGCCAGGACGTCCCGAGCCTCCCGGGCGCTAGACGGTGGCTCGCGGCCGTCGCGGATCGCGTCGACAAGGCCCTGCAGCAAACGCGTCGTCCCATAGACCCCTGCCTGGCGCGGCGCGCGCGCGAGCGTCGTGCGCTTCACGCCCTGCTCGGCCCAGGCCAGCCCGCCGGAAGCGAAGTCGACACGAACTCCCGTCTTCTCTGCGCGCTTCATCCCGACCTGCATGACCGCCCGGCCGCCGAGCGAGGCACGTAGCGACGCTCGTTCGCAGTCGGCGCGAACCTCGACGTAGCGCGTCGCAGCCGCACAGAGCCGGTCGATCGTGATGAGCCCAAGCCGCCCGTGCGAGAACTCGAGCGTCAGGAGATGGATTGCATCGGCATCCGCATCGGCATGGAACCCGCTCGAGTGGCGCGCGTAGACGGCCTGCGGTCGCTCGCCGTAGAAGGTGAGCAGAAGGTCGACGAGGTGCACCCCGCC
>DAINSN010000107.1:6043-8328 GCA_036741295.1 Gaiellaceae bacterium | reverse complement strand
CATGGCCCTCGAGGAAGTCGCCGAGGGCAAGCTCAAGTACAAGTACCCGAAGTAGGGGTACCTCGCCTCGCCACCGGTCGTGACCTCTGCCAAAAGGGCAGAATTCGGGCATGGCTCGAGTGCTGGTCGGTGTCACGGGTGGAATCGCCGCCTACAAGGCTTGCGACCTAGTCCGCCTGTTCGTGAAGGCTGGCCACGAAGTCGTGCCGCTGGTCACCCCCGGTGCGGAGCGCTTCGTCACGGCAGAGACGTTCTTCGCCCTGGCCCGGCAGTCACCATCTGAGGACCTCTACGTTCACCTGACGCGGGCCGACCTGCTGGTCGTCGCCCCGCTGACCGCGAACACGCTCGCCAAGCTGGCACACGGGCTTGCGGACAATCTCGTCGCCGAGGCGGCGCTCGCGCACCGGGGCCCGGTCCTCCTCGCCCCGGCGATGAATCCGCGCATGTGGGCGAGCCCGGCCACTCAGGCGAATGTCGCAGCCGTTCGCTCGCGTGGCGCGGTGCTCGTCGGACCTGACGAAGGGGAGACGGCCGAGGGCGAATGGGGAGTGGGCCGGATGGCGGAGCCCGAGGAGATCTTCCGCCGCAGCCGCGAGCTCCTCGGCGAGACCGATTCGCTCGCCGGCCGCCGCGTGCTCGTCAGCGCAGGCGGGACCCGTGAGCCATTCGACGCGGTGCGGTTCCTCGGGAACCGCTCCTCGGGACGGATGGGCGTGGCGCTCGCAGAGGAAGCACGGAGGCGCGGCGCCGAGGTGACCTTGCTCGCGGCGAATCTTTCAGTTCCACCGCCGCGGGGCATCGAGGTCGTCGAGACCCCCACCGCCGCGGCGATGCTGGACGAAGCCTTGGCGCACGGCGATGCAGATGTCGTCCTGATGGCAGCCGCGGTCGCGGACTACCGGCCGGCGGAGACCGCCGCCGAGAAACGCCCCAAGGACGAGCACGTGTGGCAGGTGACGCTCGAGCCGACCACCGATGTCTTGCGCACCCTCGGCGAACGGCGCAGCAACGGCCAGGTGCTGATCGGCTTCGCCGCCGACCACGGAGAGCCGGGCCTCGCGCGCGCGCGCGAGAAACTGGAGCGCAAGCGCGTCGACCTCGTGGTCTACAACGACGTCTCGCGCAGCGACATCGGCTTCGACGCCGGAGACAACGAGGTCGTCCTCATCACTGCCGCGGGGGAACGCCGAGTCACGAAAGCCCCGAAAGACCGAATCGCGGTGACGATCGTAGATACCGCCGAGGAGCTGTTACGTGAGCGAGCCCGGTAGCCAGCGCGTAGAGAGTGAGACAGCGGCCGAGACGATCCGCGCGATCGTCGACAACCTCGCGCGGGTCGTACACGCGCCCGACGAGACGCTGCGCCTGTGCGTCCTCTGCCTCGTCAGCGAGGGCCACCTGATCCTCGAGGACTTTCCCGGGGTGGGGAAGACGATGCTCGCCAAAGCGCTCGCGCGTTCGCTGGACGTGTCGTTCTCGCGCATGCAATTCACGCCCGACCTGCTGCCGTCGGACGTCACCGGCGTCAACGTCTTCAACCAGCGCTCGAACGAGTTCGAGTTCAGGCCGGGACCCGTGTTCGCGAACCTGCTGCTGGTCGACGAGATCAACCGTGCGTCGCCGAAGACGCAGGCGGCCCTGCTGGAATGCATGCAGGAGCAGCAGGTGACCACCGACGGTGTCACGAACCAGCTTGCCCGGCCGTTCATGGTGATGGCGACCCAGAACCCGATCGAGTACGAGGGGACGTATCCGCTGCCGGAGGCGCAGCTCGACCGGTTCACGATGCGCATCGCCATCGGCTACCCGCCGCTGTCCGAGGAGGCAAAGATGCTCACCGAGCAGACCGCGGACCCGCCGCTCGACGCGCTCGAGCCCGTGGCCAACGCAGCGGATGCGATCGCGCTCGCCGACGAGGCGAAGGAGATCTTCGTCGAGGAGAGTCTCAACCGCTACGTCGTCACGCTCCTGCGGGCGACCCGCGGCGATTCGCGGCTCTACCTGGGCGCGAGCCCTCGCGCGGGCATTGCCATGCTGCGAGTTGCGAAGGCGCGTGCACTCGCCGACAGCCGCAGCTACCTCGAGCCCGACGACATCAAGGCGGTAGCGGTAGCGGTGCTCTCCCACCGGCTGATCCTCGCCCCGGAGGCCCGCTCGACCGGGCTCACCGGCGAACAGATCGTCCGGGAGACGCTCGACAAGACCCCAGTCCCGGTCTAGTGGCTCTACCGGCCCCGCCCGCCGGCGCCTGGCCCGCGATCACGCGGCGCGCTGTCGCGTCC
>DAINSN010000107.1:3965-6033 GCA_036741295.1 Gaiellaceae bacterium | reverse complement strand
GCCCGAGCGTTCCCTGCGTCCTTGCATCGCTTGGTGCTCGCGACCCAGGCACTCGGCAGCGAGACCGGCAGAACCACTGATGCTGACTCGGCGCGGACGTGTGATCTTCGCGCTCGGCTTCGGGGTGTACGTCGCCGCCTGGGGCTTCGGCTCCAAGCCTCTCTATCCGGTCGCGACCGGCCTGCTCCTGGTCGTCGGCGTGGCCTGGGTCTGGGTGCGCCTCTCCGATCGGCCGTTCCGCGTGAAACGTGGCTGGGGCGATCGGGAGCACGTCGAGGGCGACAACGTGCCAATCGTGGCCGAGCTCATTCCGACCGGCAACGTCCTGCCCGCGTCCGTGACGCTGAGCGAACGGGTCGGCCGGCTTGGAGAGCAGCGGCATGTCCTGAGGCGAAACGGGCGGCGGCTGAGTGTTCGCTACGTCCTCGAGAAGGTTCCGCGCGGACGCTACGCCTTCGAGGACGTGCGCGCCGAGCTCGCCGATCCGTTTGGGCTCGAACAGGCAATCGTGCAATTGCCGGCGCCGGGGGCGCTGCTCGTGTATCCGCGGCTCGTGCGCCTCGGGCCGCTCTTCACGGAATCAGGGTCGCGCTCACACGACGGGCAGCGTCTGCTGCTGAAGCGGCATAGCGGCTTCGAGCTGCACAGCGTGCGCGAGTACGAACAGGGGGAATCGCTGCGCCGTGTGCACTGGCCGTCCACGGCTCGCCGTGGTCAGCTGATGGTCAAGGAGCTCGAAGATTCGCCCCGTGACGAGCTCGCCGTCCTGCTCGACGCCGACGCCAAGGCCGTCGTGGGGGAGAGCTTCGAGGTGCAGGTACGCGCGGCCGGGTCGATTCTCGACGCGTACGTGCGGCGCGGGCGTCGAGGAGTGCTGGTGCTCAACTCGGGACAGCGCGAGGTTCAACATGTGCACTCACCGGCGGCGGACTGGCGTCGCGCACTCGAACTGCTCGCGGCCGTCGAGGCGACGGGGGACACGCCCGTCGGTCGGCTGCTCGCGGAGGAGGACGGGCCTGCCGCGCGCGCTCTCGAGCTCGTCGTAGTGACGGCGAGGCTCGAGCCCGCGCTCGTCGACCGACTGGTCCAGCGGGCACTCTCGCGACGCAAGGTGTCGGTCGTGTTCGTCGACGCTGCGAGTTTCAACGGCGCAGCACGCCGCCCCGAGCCTGCACTGCTCCGCCTGCAGGCCGCGGGCATCCCGGTCGCGGTGGTCCGCGCCGGCGACGACCTGGCGGCGTGCCTGTCGGGCGAGGCCGCGACGGAGCGCGCACATGCTTAAGACGGCGTTGCTTTCGGCCGCGGCGGCGCTCGTGATCGCGGTCGACTGGCTGCGGTTCGAGGAGCCGCGGTCGGGGGGAGGCCGCCCCTTCGTGCTCGCGGTCATCGCCGTGGCAGTGGTGTCGCTCCGCCCGCTCTGGCTGCGGCTGACGGCGATCGCGGTGTCGGCGCTACTCGCCATCTGGGTTGCCTTCTCCCTGTCACCGTGGGCGGTCTGGCCCGGCGGAGGAGGTTTCTTCGGACCGCTCGGCTCCCGGTTTTCGCGCGGCTTCCTCGACTTCTACGACTATCGCCTGCCGATCGATCCCGCGACGCATCCCCAGATGCACGCAGTCATCCTGATTGCGATCTTCGGTTTCACCCTTGCCGTCGCGCTCGCGGTGGCCGCGCGCAGGGCGCTCCTCGCGGTCGTGCTCTTCTTTCTCGCCGCCGGCTGGCCGGCGACGCTTCTTTCCGGCGGCAACGAGCTCGGCCGCGGGCTCGCGATCCTGGCAGTCGCGCTCGCGCTGCTCGCCGGCATGACCGAACGGCCGAGCCGGCTGGCGCTGATCGCGGCAGGCGCGGTACTCGGCGGCGCCTTGGCGCTCTCGAGCTCGCCGGCTGTCGCGAAGAGCGCATTCCTCGACTGGCAGCATTGGGACTTCTACACGCGCCCACAAAAAGCGGTGAGTGTCCGCTACGTCTGGGACGCTCACTACGGCGGCGTGCGCTTCCCGAAGACGAAGACGACGGTGCTCACGATCCGTGCGCCACATCGGTCGTACTACTGGCGTGCAACGGTGCTCGA
>DAINSN010000107.1:0-3865 GCA_036741295.1 Gaiellaceae bacterium | reverse complement strand
CCGTTGCGCTCGAGACGTGGTTCAGGTCGACCGGAGGCTTCACGTATTCCGAGCAGCCCGGCACGACTCCGGGGCTGCCGCCGCTCGTTGGCTTCGTCGTCGACACGAAGACGGGGTACTGCCAGCACTTCGCCGGTGCGATGGCGGTGATGCTGCGGCTCCTCGGAATCCCGGCGCGCGTGGCAGCAGGTTTTGTCCCCGGGCGTTACCACGGTGATTTCTGGCAGGTCACCGACCATGACGCCCATACCTGGGTCGAAGTTTGGTTCAGGGGGTTCGGCTGGCTCCCGTTCGATCCGACGCCGGGGCGCGGGCATCTGAGCGGGACCTACAGCTCGACGTCGCTCGGCTTCAACGCCGAAGGTGCCGCGAAGCTGCTTGCCGGGCTCGTCAAAGGCGGAGAGGTGTTCGGCAGCGGTGTCGCTGCAGGAATCATCGCGCACGACCCTCGGCTCCGGAATCCGCGATCGGCGGGGGACCTTCCCCTCGGCATCGGCAGTCCCGTCACGCCCCAGCCAAAGAAGGGGACACCCAGCCTGCTGTTCTTCCTCTTCCTCCTCGCCGCCGGAGTGGCGGCGGCGATCGTCGTCCTGAAAGTGGGACGACGCCAGGCGCGGTACCTGACACGCGATCCGCGTCGCATCGCGGTCGCATGCGCGCGCGAGCTGGCGGATTTCCTGCACGATCAACGCGTGCCTTCCGCGGACGCGGCGACCTTCCGCGAGCTGGGCGGCACGGTCGGAGAGAGTCTCGGCGTCGATGCGAGCAGCTTCGCTGAAGCTGCAACCGCTGCTCGTTACGGCCCGCCGGAAGGCGCACGGCAGGCAGCGGGTTCCGCGCGCAAGGAGTTGCGAGAGCTGAAGCGTCGTCTGCGCAGGAGCCTCAACAGGTCCGACCGTGCCCGCGGTCTCCTGTCTGTCCGTTCGCTCGGGCTCGGCTAACGATGGAGGCCGTCGTCATGGCGGCGGGGGAGGGAACGCGACTCCGCCCGCTCACCGAGCAGTGGCCCAAGCCCGTGCTGCCGATCGACGGGAGGCCGGTGCTCGCCGTCCTCCTACGAGAGCTCGCGGCTGCGGACCTTCGTCGCGTCTGGCTCGTCACCGGTCACCTCGCCGAGCAGGTCGAGCGGCTCGCCGGCGACGGTTCGGCGTTCGGGCTCGAGCTCAGCTTCGTGCGCCAGCCGGGAGTGCTCGGTTCCGCGGACGCGGTCCGGCGGGCCCTGGACGGCGGCGCGGCGACGCCGGTACTCGTCTCGGCAGCGGACACGGTCTACCGCCGCGGCGACGTTGCCCGATTCGCGGCCGAATTCGCTGGCTCCGGTGCGGCGGGGGCGGTCGCGGTCCGCACCGACCCGGCTCCTGGGCCCGGCCGTCAGGCCGTCCGCCGCAACGGCGTCCGGATCGAGGCCATCCGTGACGAGGACCCGCAGAATCCGTGGTCTGCGGCGCCGCTCTGGGCGCTCGGGCCGGCGGTCGCCGAACACCTCTGCCTCGACAATCCGCCCTACGAGCTGGAGCACGCCTTTCAGTCGGCGATAGATGCCGGTGAGACGGTTATGGCGGTGGAGATCGGGAAGACACGCGATTTGACGTATCCGGTTGACTTGGTGGAGGAGAACTTTCCCTACCTGCGAGCGACATGAGCGAGACCTACGACCTCTACCAGCAAGGACGGGATCACCTGAAGAAGGGTCGGGCCGCTCAGGCGACCGTCGCCCTGGAGAAGGCGAAGCGGCGCGAGCCGGAGAAGACGTCGATTCGGGAAGCGCTTGGGATCGCGTACCTGCGGATTCAGCGCTACGAAGAAGCCGAGCAGGAATTCCGCGTCATGCTCGAGCTGTCGCCGGCCGACCACTACGCCCACTACGGGCTCGGGCGGGCCCTGGAGAAGCAGGGCAAGCAGTCGGAGGCAAACGGCCACTACAAGCTGGCGAGCTCGTTGCGACCGCAGAACGAGCATTACGCCTCGCGCATCCTCGACCTCGACCAGGACGGGGACGAGCCCAACGAGCCCGGCGGGTCCGGCGACGGCGACGGGCCCAACGCCGGCGCCTCGAACAATTGACACAGACCCGGCGCGCTCTCGTTGCAGACACGAGCGCAATTCGCCGATAGCGTCGAACGCAGTGGGTGGTGGGTGACAAACCCCCACCCTGGGTGGGGCCGCGCGCGCGTGTAACTAAAGGAGGCGGCGGGCGCCGGGCTGAGATGATGGGCCCCCGATGCGGGCGGTTTGCCAGCGAGTCTCCGAAGCCCGAGTCACCGTCGACGGCGCGGTGACCGGCGAGATCGGCGCAGGCCTGCTCGTACTGCTCGGGATCGAGCGCAAGGACGAGTCCCGCGACGTGGAGCGGTTCGCGCAAAAGGTGGCGCAGCTGCGGATCTTCGAGGACGAGAACGGCAAGTTCGCCCAGAGCCTGCTCGACACGGCCGGGTCCGCACTGGTAGTGAGCCAATTCACGCTCGTCGCTGACACGCGCAAGGGCAACCGCCCGAGTTTCGCGAACGCCGCGCCGCCTGAACAAGCCGAACCTCTCTACGAGGGGTTCTGCGCGGCCCTCGCTGGCGAAGGCGTCCCCGTCGAACGAGGTATTTTCGGGGCTCGCATGGCGGTCGCGCTCGTAAACGAGGGCCCCGTGACGATCGTCCTCGACTGACCGCGCCCTACGGGCTGGAGAGCTGTTTCCCGAGCAAAGGGGGGAAAATCGGTGTGCTCGAAGCCGGTCGGCTTGCTATCCTGCTAACACCACATTTCGAGCTGTTTGCGAAGTGGGCCTGCGGGCCCATTTTTTATGACACAGAAGCAAGGGCAAGGGCAATTGGCAGCCACACACGACAAGGAGAAGCAGCTGACGCGGGAGATAGCACCGAAGGTCGAGAGCGCGATTCCGGGCACCGAGGTGCTCGCGGTCGAGCTCACCAGCCCTGAGCGGTTCACGGTGTTCGTGGACCACGTCCATGGCGTCGACCACGCGCTCTGCGAGCGCGTCACGAACGTGCTGCGGGACTACCTCCGCGAGTACTCCGTCGACGTCTCGTCGCCTGGCCTCGAGCGGCCTGTCCGCAAGCCTGCACACTTTCGCGCCGCCGTCGGTCGCCGAGTTGCGCTGCGCACCAGAGAGCGAAACCGAGTGCGCGGTGAAGTCGTCGCGGCGGACGAGCGTGCCGTCACCGTCAAGACGGAAGCCGAGTCCGTGGACATCCCGTATGACGCGATCGTGCGGGGCAATCTGATCGAGGAAGCGGGGAAGAGATGAGTCAGGAAATCGTCGAGGCCGTTCGAGACATCGAGCGGGAGAAGGGAATCGAGAGCGGCACGCTCGTCGCGGCGCTCGAGGATGCCCTTCTTGCCGCCTACAAGAAGATGCCGGGAGCCGCGCGCCACGCGATCGTCGAGATCGACGAGCTGGGCGATTTCCGCGTCTTCGCAGTGGAGCTGCCCCCGGACATCGAGGAGCGTCTGATCGAGGAAGCACGCGAGCGTAAGCTCGAGGAGCTCGAGGCGCTCGAGGTCGAGACTGGAGAGCGCTCGCACACGCTCATCTCCGACGCGGACCTCGACGTCGACTGGTCCGACGTGCCGGAGAACCTGATCAAACGTGAAGACGTCACTCCCGAGAACTTCGGGCGCATCGCCGCGCAGACTGCGAAGCAGGTCATCCTGCAGCGCATCCGCGAGGCCGAGCGCGCGATGATGTACGACGAGTACGTCGACCGCGTCAGCGAGGTCGTGACGGGAATCGTCCAGCAGGCCGGCGACCGCAACAACGTGCTCGTGGACCTCGGGAAAGTCGAGGCACTGCTGCCGCGTTCGGAGCAGGTCGACGGCGAGCGCTACGAGCAGGGCTCGCGGATCAAGGCCGTGA
>DAINSN010000106.1:0-8567 GCA_036741295.1 Gaiellaceae bacterium | reverse complement strand
TGTCCCGCCTACAGAGGTTGTGAACGGTTGAGGGTCTATCCGGCCCTCCTTTGAGGCTGTGGGTCTTCCCGGACTCACGCTCAAAGGAGGGCGCGGATGTATCTGCACGCTAACGCCAAGCTCGGACTGGCTGGCCGTTTGGCGTTGGTGCGCGCGATCGAGGAAGGTCTTTCGCTGAAGGCGGCCGCGGCCGCTTTCAGTGTGTCGCCGGCGACGGCGCATCGCTGGTGGCATCGCTGGCTGGATGGCGGTCGTCGACCGGAGGGACTGCTGGATCGCTTGAGTCGGCGGCACCGTTCGCCGCGGCTGCTCGCAGTTGAGTTGCAGGAGCGGATCTGCGATTGCCGTCGCAAGACGGGCTGGGGTCCTCGGCTGGTGGCAGGCGCGACCGGCTTTGCGCACTCGACAGTGTGGAAGGTGCTGCGACGGCACGGCCTCTCACGTCGAGCGCGAGCGGTCAAAGAACCGGCCAACAGCTACGAGTGGCCCTGTCCCGGGATCTGCTGCACATGGACGCAAGCCGCTACGCGCGTTTCCTGCGGCCCGGCCACCGCGTCACCGGCGATCGCTCGCAGCGCAGAGGAGGCTGGATGCGTCCCGAGACGAGGGTCGGCTACGACTACGCACACGCGATCGTCGACGACCACTCCCGCCTCGCCTACGTCGAGCTCCACGACGACGAGAAAGCCGCCACGGTCACCGGCTTCCTCGAGCGCGCGCTCGCCTTTTTCGCGGAGCACGGGATCGTCGCGAAGCGGCTGATGACCGATAACGGCTTCAGCTACGTCAAGAACCGCTCGCTCCGAGAGCTGCTCGCCCGCGAAGCGATCCGCCACCTCACCACTAAGCCGTATCGGCCGCGCACCAACGGCAAGGTCGAACGCTTCCACCAGACAATGGGCCGCGAATGGGCCTACGGGCTCGCCTATCGCTCACATCGACAACGCAACCAAGCGCTGCCACACTGGCTCGACCACTACAACCGGACACGACCACACAGCTCACTCGGAGGCCAGCCCCCGATCAGCCGCGTTCGCAACGTCTGTGGGTAGGACAGCTAGTCAGGCCGGAACGATCTGCTTCGTCTGTTCGATCAGCGCGCGCAGGTCGAAGGGCTTCCCGACGAAGCCCTGCGCACCACGCTCGGCCGCTTCACTTCCGGCATCGAGCTGGCCGCTGAACATGACGACCGGGATCGAGCCGACACCGTGCCGCTCCTGCACGCGTCGCAACATTTCCCAACCGTCGACCTGCGGCATCATCACGTCGAGCAGGATTAGATCCGGCGCCTCGTCCTCGAGGGCCGCCAGTCCGTCTTCGGCGTTCGCCGCTTCCCGGACGGCGTAGCCCTCCATCTCCAGGTTGACGCGCACGACTTCGCGCACCTGCTGGTCGTCGTCGACGAGGAGCACGAGCGGGCCACGTGCCGGCTTCCCGGGACCCGAGCGCTCGAGGAAGGCTTCCAGGTCGTGACGCTTGTACCGGCGATGCCCGCCGGGGGTGTAGAAGGCCGGGACTCGCCCGACGTCGGACCACTTCCTGATCGTGCTCTGCGCGACGCCGAGGAATTTCGCCGCCTGGCCGAGTGTCAGCCAGTCGCTCTCGCCGGCAGCAGGCCGCCGTGCACCCGGTTCTCGCGTCGCCACACCGCGAAATCTACCCAAACGTGCGCCTTTCTAACAACGCGGCTCAGGGAGTAATGGTCGAACCTTGGTCTCCGGTGGTCGGAATGTGGAGCGTGCGGTCGAAAGTGACCGTCCCGCCGGGCCGCGGGTTGTCCTGGATCGCCTGCCCCAGGGCGACGCCGAGGGAGAAGACCAGGACGACCAGGAGGACGCGGATGCTCCACCGGATCACCTCCCGGCGCCGCTGCAGCCGGCGGCGTTCGTTCCGCTCGACCGGGGTCAGCGCCGTCACGGCTTGTAGTCGACCGCGCCGCGCTGGTAGAGGTGGAAGGCCGTGTCCTCGACGACGGCGAGCGTGCGGGGCCAACCGGGCGTCGGAGCATGCTCGGAGACCGAGTCGCGCACCCACGCTTCGGCACGCTCGTAGAGGGCCACCAACTCCTCGAGAGTGAACGTCTGACCGATCCGGCGGCGCAGCTCTGCGGTGACGACCTCCAGCTGCTCGCTCAAGCGGTCAGCGACGACGGGATCGCGCGACGCCGCCTGGAAGCGGCGGTAGCCGTCTTCCCACTCTCGTCTGGCGACATCGATCACTACCGACACGGGCGCAGAACCTATCCGTTACGGAGCGCAGCAAACAGACGGCCAGACGGGGTCGACCTCCGCGAGGATCTGCTCGCCCAACTCGTAACCCGGCCGGGCCAGCGCGAACGCCACGTGGGCGTGCAGGCACTTGAGGCTTCCCGCGCCCGCACGTGCACCGCCCACGCCGAGGTCGAGCTCGGGGCGCAGCTCCCGCTGCTCAGCATGCGCGCCCTCGAGACTCGCGGCCAGCCGGGGATCCTCTGCGGCAGCGCGGGTCCAGCGCTCCACGCCGCCGGCCGCTTCGAGCCGAGAGACCGCTGCGACGAACTGGGGGCACGTCAGCCAGAAGGTCGTCGGGAAGGGCTCGCCGTTGTCGTCGAACGCGTGCTGCTCCGTAACCGCCGGATGCCCGAACGGACAGCGGACGACAACGCGGCTAAAGGCCCGCGGCGGTCGGCCTAGCTGGCGTTCGACGGCGGCACGATCACTTTCCATCACCGTCGATCGTAATGGGGTGCGCTTTCTTCCAGGCCTGGATCCCCTTGACGATGAAGAGATGCTCGCCCGGCCGGATGAGCCCGAGCCGACGCGCCTCGCGCGCCAGCGCGTCGCTGCTCGCCGAGAACTCGAGCCGGTCCTGTAGCGCACGTTTCTCGGTCGCCAGCCGGCCGACTTCGGCCCGCCGCGAGGAGAGCTCGTGGCGCGTCTCGAGCCAGCTCTTGAGGGGGTGGTAGTACGCGTACCCGATCACCACGACGAGCAGGACGGCCAGCCAGCGCCGCGCGAGCGTGGCGAGGGGTGGACGACGTGAAGCCCGCACGGCCATGAGCGCAGGATTCGCGGAAGTCCCCCGCGCTCCTCCGAGTGAGCGAGCCGAGACTCCGATGGACCCGTACTCAGAGCACGCTGGTTAAGACGGATGGGCGGGCGGAGCCCACCCATCCTCTGGACGGCATCGACAAGCGAGGCCGTTTAGAGAACGACGTCGACCTTGATCACGTTCGTCGAGCCGGGGATGTTGACCGCAGTCCCCGCGGTGATCACCACGGTGTCCCCCGACTCGATCAGGCTCGCCTCCTTCGCCGCGTCCAGCGAGCGGTTCCAGAGATCCTCGACGTCCTTGCACTCGGGGATCCAGATCGGCGTCACGCCCCACTCGATCGCCATCTGGTTCACCGACCAGAGCTTGTGGGTCAGGGCGACGATCGGCCTGCGCGGCCGCAGCCTCGCGACCGCCGACGCCGTGCGCCCCGTGAAGGTGGGGACAAGGATCGCCTTCGCGCCGAGCGCTTCGGCGAGATCGCAGGCCGCATTCGACATGGCGTTGCCGATCGTCGGGTCTTCGGTCGCTTCCGGAATCTGATGCCTATAACCAAGGCTCGGCTCGACTGCACGGGCGATGCGGTCCATCGTCTGCACCGCCTGCACCGGGTACTCGCCCATCGCGGTCTCGCCCGACAGCATGATCGCCGACGTCCCGTCGAGAACCGCGTTCGCGACGTCGCTGGCCTCCGCACGCGTCGGTTCGGGGTGATGGATCATCGACTCGAGCATCTGCGTCGCCGTGATCACGGGCTTCCCGCGCTCGAGCGCTTTGGAGATGATCCGCTTCTGCACGAGCGGCACGAGCTCCGGGCCGATCTCGACGCCGAGGTCGCCGCGGGCGACCATGACCGCGTCAGCCTCCGCGAGCACGTCGTCGAGCGCGTCGACTGCCTCCGACTTCTCGATCTTGGCGATCACGTGAGCGGTCGATCCCTCCTGCTCGATCAGCGCCTTCAGGTCGCGGACGTCGGCGGCCGATCGCACGAACGAGAGCGCGATGAAGTCGCACCCGAGCTTGAGGGCGAACTCGAGGTCTTCGAGATCCTTCCGCGTCAACGACGGGATCGCGATCGGGACACCGGGAAGGTTCACGCCCTTGTGGGACGTCACGGTCCCGCCCACGACGACTCCGCACCGGAAACGGCCGGACTCCACGGCGTCGACGCGGAGCCGGATCATCCCGTCGTCGATCAGCACTTCGTGCCCCGGACGCAAGACCTCGCCGATGGCGGCCGGGGCAACCGGCAGCTCGCCGTTCCGGGCGCCGTCTCCGCTCGTCACCACCGTCACCTCCGACCCCTGAATGAGGTTCAGCGGCTGGTCGAGCCCGCCGACGCGGAACTTCGGTCCCTGGAGGTCACCGATCAGCGCGAGCGGCCGGCCGATCTCCTCCTGGACGTCGCGGACGAGCTTGGCCCTGGCCGCATGGTCCTCATGAGTTCCGTGTGAGAGGTTGAGGCGCGCGGCATCCATCCCCGCCTCGACCAGCTCCCGGACTTTCTCGTGGGTCGAGCAGGCTGGGCCGATGGTCGCGACGATCTTCGTCCGGCGCGGCGTGACGGAAGCCATGCACGCAGGTTAGCGGCGGGATACGTCAGCGCTGCGCGCGGGGAAAGGCTGACCACCCCGGATAAACCGCGGCATCGCCAAGTTCCTCTTCGATCCGGAGCAGCTGGTTGTACTTGGCGACGCGGTCGGTCCGCGAGGGCGCGCCCGTCTTGATCTGACCCCCGCCGGTCGCGACGACCAGGTCGGCGATCGTCGTGTCTTCGGTCTCGCCGGAGCGGTGGGAGATCACTACGCCGTAGCCGTTGGCGCGCGCGAGCTCGATCGCATCGAGTGACTCGGTCAGGGTTCCGATCTGGTTGACCTTGACGAGGATCGCGTTCGCGACTCCCTCGTCGATGCCGCGCTGGAACCGCTCGACGTTCGTCACGAAGAGATCGTCGCCGACGAGCTGCATGCGATCGCCGAGACGTTCGGTCATCGACTTCCACGCGCCCCACTCGTCCTCTGCGAGCCCGTCCTCGATCGAGACCACCGGATAGCGATCGGCAAGCGTCGCGTAGAGATCGATCAGCTCGTCCGCGCTCATGATCTGACCCTGGCGCTCGAGGTGATAGCCGCCGTCGCGGTAGAGCTCGGTCGAGGCGGGATCGAGCGCGATCGCAACGCGGTCGCGATGCCCCACTCGCTCGGCAGCCTCGAGCACAGCCTCGATCGCCGCTTCGGTCGAGTCCAGCTCCGGCGCGAAGCCGCCCTCGTCGCCGACGCCCGTCGCGAGACCGCGCTCGTGCAGCACGTCCTTGAGGGCGTGGAAGGTCTCCGCGCCGATCCTCAAACCTTCGGCGAAGGAGTCCGCGCCGGCGGGAACGACCATGAACTCCTGCAGGTCGAGCGAGTTCTGGGCATGGGCGCCGCCGTTGATCACGTTCATCATCGGCACCGGCAGGACGTGAGCGCCGACCCCGCCGATCCAGCGGAAGAGCGACACGCCTGCATGGGCTGCGCCGGCCTTTGCCGTCGCCAGCGACACGCCGAGAATCGCATTGGCGCCAAGGCGTGACTTGTTCTTCGTCCCGTCGAGCTCGATCAGCGTCAGATCGAGCGCGCGCTGGTCGTCGGCATCGAGCCCCGTGACGGCGGCCGCGATCTCGGTCTCGACGTTGCGAACGGCGTTGAGGACGCTCTTGCCTCGATACGACCGCTCGTCGCCGTCCCGGAGCTCGACGGCCTCGAACTGGCCGGTGGACGCGCCGGAAGGAACCACCGCGCGCCCGCTCGCGCCCGACTCGAGCACGACGTCCACTTCAACAGTCGGATTTCCCCGCGAGTCGAGAATCTGGCGCCCGTGCACGCGTGCGATCGAGGAAGCACTCATTCGAACTCCTCCTTGGCGTGATCGAAGTAGCGGTCTTGCTCTTCCAGCGGGAGTGCGGCGAACGACTTCCCCTCAGCCGCGGCGGAGCGCTCGGCACGCTCAACTCGTTCGACAAAGCGGCGCGACATCGCACGCAGGGCGAGCTCGGGATCGACGTTCAGGCGCCGCGCGACGTTGACGGCTGCGAAGAGTACGTCTCCCATCTCCTCGAACACGTGCGCGGGCGGCTCAGTCTCCGCCGCCGTCTCGCCCGCCTCAGTCAGCGCCTCCTTCAATTCACGCACCTCGTCGTCCAGATCGGCGAGCGCGCCCGCGGTGTCCGGATACTCGAAGTCGACCGCCGCAGCGCGCCGCTGCACCTTGCGCGCGTAGAGCAGCGCAGGAAGCGACTCCGGCACGTCGTGAAAGATTCCTGCGCGACCTTCCAGGTCGCGCTTACTGGACTCCCAGGTACGTCGGACTTCGCCGGCAGACTCGAGCTCGACCCCACCGAAAACATGGGGGTGGCGGCGGACGAGTTTCTCGTGCGCTCCCCGCGCAATGTCCTCCAACCCCAGTTGGCTCTTCTCCGACAGGAGAAGGGCAAGAAAGTACACCTGGAACAGCAGGTCGCCGAGCTCGTCCGCAAGCTTTGCGTCATCCCCGCCGATCGCCGCGTCGGCAACCTCGTAGGCCTCCTCGATGGTGTGCGGAACGATCGTCCGCTCGGTCTGCTCGCGATCCCAGGGACACTCGCGGCGCAACCGCTCGGTCAGCTCCTGGAGGTCGACGAGCGCCTCGGCGAGGCTCACTTAACCGGTCGTGGTCGTGCCGGTGAGCGTCGCGCAGGGATCCGGGTTGGGCTGATAGCCAACCTGGTACTTGATCCCCGACTTGCAAAAGCCCTTCTTCTTCGTCTCGACCCACTTCGTCATCGCGTCGTTCTTGCGCTGCTGCTCGAGCTGCTGCTTGATCGACGACTCGACCTTGCTCAGCGAGGTCGTCTGCGCAGGTTTGATCTCGGAGAGCGCCTGGATGATGTGGTAGCCGTACTGCGTGTGGATCGGCTGTGACAGCTCGCCCTTCTTCAGGCTGAAGGCGGTCTTGTCGAAGGCCGGGACGGTCTGTCCCTTGGAGATGGTCAGCTTGCCGCCGTTCGCCGCCGAGCCCGGGTCCTTCGAGTACTTCTTCGCCAGCGCGGCGAAGTTCGCGCCCGACTTCAGCTGTGCATAGATGCTGTCAGCGAGGGCCTTCTTCGCCACGAGGATGTGGCGCACATCGCGCGTCTGCGGCTGCCCGTACTGCGACTTGTGGGAGGTGTAGTAGGCCTTGATCTCTTGCTTCGAGACCGTGACGCCGCTCGTCACCTTCTTGAAGAGCTCCTCCGAGATCAGCTGGTTGCGCACCTCTTCCTTGGCCTGATCCTCGGTCAGCCCTTGCTGCTTGAGCGTCTTCAGGTAGCGCTGCTCGCTGCCGCCGTAGAACTGCTTCTTCAGCTGCTCAATGCGCTTGTTCACGTCGTCGGCGGTGATCTTGATCCCCATGCCATCGGCCTCTTGCTCGAACTCGACGCGCTGGATCAGGAACGTGATCGCCTGGCCCTTGAGCTGCTCGTACCCGGTCGTGCCGGGTTTCGGGAAAGGTTTCTTCTGTGCGTCGTAGCTCTTCTTCGCGCGGTCCATGAGCGACTGAAAAGAATCCTTCGTGACCGGCAACGAGCCGACGACGGCCGCGTCGTTGGAGCCCAGCGTCGCGGTCGAGGAGCCACCGCAGCCGGCGGCGACGAGCGCGAGCGAGAAGAGCGTAAGAAGAATGGATCGTTTCATGGAAAATGCGCCATTTGCAGCGGATTCGTCACGCTGCCTGACGCGCGGCAAGTATAGCATCGACCAGTCGGAGGGCCTGCGGGAAACCCTCCTCGCGCAGCGAGACCTCATGGTTCCCGGTGGTGTAGACGGCGGTGTCGACCCGGCGCCGCAGGTCGCGGAGCTCGTCGGCGCCGAGCACCAACTGCCCGACGGTCGCCTTCCCGCCGCGGAAGACGAAGTAGTCGGCGCCGGCGCGCGCAAGCTTCAGCTTCGCCTCCTGGATCAGGAAGAGATTCTCGACGGGCTCAGGGAGCGGGCCGAAGCGGTCCTCCGTTCCCGCTTGCAGCTCGCGCAGCTCGTCCTCGGACTCGCTCAACGCGAGCCGGCGGTGCAGGTCGATCTTGAGCGCCTCCGACGCGATGTAGTCCGGCGGAACGTACGCGTCGACCCGCGCGTCGACGCGGACGGGGCGAGCGGCGACGCGGCGCTCGCCGGAGAGCTCTGCCACGGCCTCGGCGAGCATCTCGACGTAGAGCTCGAAACCGAGCGCCGCGACGTGGCCCGACTGCTCGTCGCCGAGCAGATTGCCGGCGCCGCGGATTTCGAGATCGCGCATGGCGATGGCGAAGCCGGCGCCGAGCTCGGTGTGGTCGGCCAGAGTGGCGAGTCGCGCGCGTGCCTCGGGAGTCAGCTCTGACATGTCCGGATAGAAGAGGAACGCGTGGGCGGTCACGTCGGAGCGGCCGACCCTGCCGCGAATCTGGTAGAGCTGCGACAGTCCGAGCTGGTCCGCCCGCTCGATGATCAGGGTGTTCGCCTGCGGGATGTCGAGGCCCGACTCGATGATCGTCGTCGAGACGAGCA
>DAINSN010000105.1:0-8837 GCA_036741295.1 Gaiellaceae bacterium | reverse complement strand
GGCGCAGGACACGGCAGGGTGGGTCGTCGCGAAGTCCGGCCCGGCTTCGCCGGGCCATGATGACTTCGCGCCGGTCAAAGAGCATCGGACCCCCTTTTTTGGCGTTGGGTGGCGAGCGCCGGCGGAGCCGGCACTCGCGGCGATTGCCGCTAGCCTGAGTTTGTGATTGAGCTCATTGGTGACTCTGCGCGTGGACCTGAGTTCGCACTCGTGCGACTTCGGTTCGATGGGGAACGCATTGTCGAGGCTGATGCTTCTGGGCTCGAGCGTTCGCTCGTTGGGCTGACGCTTCTCGAGGCTGCTTCCGTTGGTGGGGAGACGCTCGCTGTCGATGCGCTTGCTAATGCGATCGGGCCAGTTTTTCGGGCTCCGCGGTTATCGGGGCGCGTTGCTGTTGCGATGAGTGGCGGCGTTGACAGTGCCGTTGCGCTGCTCAAGTCGCTGCCGAACGCGATTGGCGTCACCCTGCGGCTCTGGCTCGATCCCGACGGGCCCGACGCGGAGCGCGCCTGTTGCTCTCCCGATGCTGTTCTTGCTGCACGCGCAACTTGCCATTCGCTCGGTGTCCCACACGTCACGCTCGACCTGCGCGACGAGTTTCGCCGCGCCGTGGTCGAGCCATTCGTGCGCGGCTACGAACGGGGCGAGACGCCCAACCCATGCATCCATTGCAACGGCGGCTTTCGCTTCGCCAGGCTGCTCGCCTTCGCGCACCGCGCCGGTGCGGACACACTCGCAACCGGGCACTACGCCCGGATCGTCCAGCATCGCGGCAGAATTCTGCTCGCGCGCGGGCTCGACCCTGTCAAGGACCAGTCGTACATGCTGGCCCGCCTCGACCCGGCGAAGCTCGACCGGATCTCATTTCCTCTCGGTGCGCAGACCAAGGCCGAGACGCGCGCCGAGGCTGAACGTGCAGGTCTTGCAGCCGCGGGGCGCGGAGAGAGCCAGGAGGCGTGCTTCCTGGCGGGCGACGACTACCGCTCGTTCCTCGAGCGGCGCGGGCTCGAAGCCAATGAAGGGCCGATCGTGGACGAAGACGGACAGGAGATCGGACGGCATTCCGGTTATTGGCGGTTCACTCCCGGCCAACGCAAGGGTCTCGGCGTCTCGGCGCAGCAGCCGCTCTACGCGATCCGCTCCAATGCAAGCACGAACACCGTGGTCGTCGGCCGGCGCGAAGCGCTCGCCCGCACGACGATCGATGCGGCAGGCGACCTCTACGTGCCCGTGGATCGCGCCGAGGCGAAGCTTCGCTACAGATCGGAGGCCGTGCCGGCCCGGATCCACCCACAGGGGGGCGGCTTTCGCCTCGAGCTCGACCAGCCCGCCTACGGCGTCGCCTCGGGACAGGCGGCTGTCCTGTACGAGGACGGTGTTGTGGTCGGCGCAGGGCTCATTCAAGCCTGAGCCGTAGTATCCAAAGCAGGTGGCTGCCCTAGCAATCAGCTGCGAAACCGGCGACGCCGGTTGTTCGTTCTACCCAAGGGATCGGACTGGAGGGACACCTTGGTCGCTGACGAGATCTGCCTGACGCTGCCTGCGGACGACGCTTTCCATAGCGTCGCGCATCTCGTGCTGGGCGGGCTGGCCGCGCGGCTCAACCTGTCCTTCGAGAAGCTCGAAGACCTCGAGCTTGCGCTCGACGCGCTGCTGGAGCGCCCGAGCGACGGCCGTGAGGTGACTCTCCGAGTCTTCGTCGACGACAGCGAGCTTCGGACGATCGTCGGACCCTTCACCTCTGTGCGCGCCGAGCTCGAGGAAAGGGGGACGGATTCGCTGAACCTCGGCCGGATCCTCAGTGCGGTCTGTGACTCCGTCCAGATCGAGGACCGCGACGGCTCGCAATGGGTCGAGCTCACGAAGCGGCTGGACACCGTGAAAGGCGGAAGCAGTTGAGCGAATCCGACAAGGTCCTGCTCCGCCGCTACCACGAGAACGGCGACCTGCAGGCGCGCGAGCAGCTGATCGAGCGCTACATGTCGCTGGTCCGCTCACTCGCGCGGCGGTATTCCTACCGCGGCGAACAGCTCGATGACCTCGTCCAGATCGGCGCGATCGGGTTGATCAAGGCGATTGACCGGTTCGACATCGACCGGGGCGTCGAGCTGACCACCTACGCGACACCGAACATCATTGGAGAGATCAAGCGCCATTTCCGTGACAAGGGCTGGTCCGTGCGCGTCCCGCGCGGTCTCCAGGAGCTCAACGTCCAACTGTCGAAGCTCGTCGAGCAGCTCACAGTGCAACTGGCACGCTCACCGACGATCTCCGAGCTTGCCAAGGGAGCCGGAGTGGAAGAGGAAGAGGTGCTCGAGGCACTCGAGTCCGGTCGTGCCTACTCGTCGCTCTCGCTCTCCACGGGAAGCGGGGGAACCGACGACGGAGAGGAGCTCGATCCGCTCGAGTCGATCGGCACACTGGAGCATCAATACGACGTGTCGGAGGACCGCGCGGTGCTCGCCCCAGGCTTTCGTGTCCTCGATGAACGGGAGCGCACGATTCTCCACCTGCGCTTCTTCGAAGGATTGACCCAGTCGCAGATCGCCCAGCAGGTTGGCATCTCGCAGATGCACGTGTCGCGGCTGATCCGGCGTTCGCTCGAGAAGATCCGTGAGGAGATCGCCGCCGAGGAAGGCACCGAGCCGAAGGTCGCTAGGGGCTGAGGTCGGCCGCCTGACGGCGGCCCTACAATCGAAGCTATGCGCACGTCGGCTGAGCTGCGCGCGGGGTTCCGCGCCTTCTACGAGTCCAAGGGGCACGTCTTTTGGCCGTCCACGCCGTTGGTCCCACGCGCAGACGACCATTCGACGCTTCTGACGACCGCAGGAATGCAGCCGCTCATGCCCTATTTTCTCGGGCGCGAGCCGCCGCCCGCGCCGCTGCTCACGACCGTGCAGAAGTGCTTTCGCACCCCGGACATCGACGAGGTCGGGCTCGACGGCTCGCACCTGACCTTCTTCGAGATGCTCGGCAACTTCTCGTTCGGCCAGTACTTCAAGGAAGGCGCGATCGAATTCGCGTGGGAGTTCGTCTTCGACCACCTGAAGATCGATCCGGAGCGTTTCTGGGTGAGCGTCTTCGCCGGCGACCCAGAGCTCGGGCTAGGTGAAGACACGATCGCTTACGACCACTGGGTGAAGATCGGGCAGCCCACCGAGCGCATCGTCTTCCTACCGCGGGCCGAGAACTTCTGGTCCGTGGGAGGTCCGGGCCCGTGCGGTCCCGACACCGAGATGTACTACGACTGGGGCGAGGAGCACGGCTGCGGCGAGCTGGACTGCAAACCGAGCTGCACGCGCTGCGAACGCTTCCTGGAATTCTGGAATCTCGTCTTCATGGAATTCGAGCTCCATGTCGACGGCAAGCTGACACCCCTACCGACGCAGAACGTCGACACGGGCATGGGGGTCGAGCGGACGGCGGCGATCCTGCAGGACGTCATGACGGTCTACGAGACCGACGTGTACCAGGCGATCATGCGCTGGATCGCCGAGCAAAGCGGCGTCGCGTACGGCGATTCCCCCGAGGCGACGAAGGCACACCGCGTGCTCGCGGATCACGGCCGTGGGATGACGTTTCTCGCCGCCGACGGCATCGTGCCGTCGAACGAGGGCCGCGGCTATGTCATGCGCCGGATCATTCGGCGCGCAGTGCAGCAGGGAGCCCGTGTCGGGCTCGAGGCACCTTACCTCGCGCCGCTCTCGGACGTCGTGATCGAGCAGATGAAGCAGGGCTATCCGGAGCTCGAGGAACACCGAGAGGAGATCCACCGCATCCTGACGGCGGAGGAGGAACGCTTCGGGAAGACACTCGAGCGCGGGCTGCGCCTCTTCGAGGAAGTTGCACAAACAGGCGAGGCCATCTCCGGCGAGGACGCGTTCCGGCTACACGACACGTACGGCTTTCCACTCGAGCTGACCAGTGAGCTCGCGCGCGAACGAGGCCTCGGCATCAACGAAGAGGAGTTCACGCGGTTGATGGAGCTGCAACGGACCCGCTCGCGTGGAGCGATCTCGAAGGACGACAAGCGCGCGGCCGAGTTCGCCAAGCGCGCCGACTTTCGCACCGAGTTCGTCGGTTACGAGAAAACCGAGGTGCTCACGCAGATCGGTGCAGTCGAGGATGTGGGCGACGGGTTCTTCCTGGCGAAGCTGCGCGAATCGCCGTTCTACCCTGCGGGCGGCGGTCAGGTTACCGACACGGGCTGGATCGAGCGCGACGACGGGTCGGTCGGCCGCGCCGAGCTGCGCGAGGCGTACCGGCTGGAGGAAGATCAGGCGCTGCTCTTCGAGGGTGACGCGTTTTCCGAAGGGGACCGGGTTCGAGCGGTCGTGGCCTGGGGCGTCCGTTTCCCGACGATGGCGAACCACACCGCGACCCACCTCCTGCACCAGGCGCTGCGCGACGTGCTCGGCGAGCATGTCAAGCAGGCGGGGTCCGCCGTGCGGCCGGACAAGCTTCGCTTCGACTTCACGCATCCGCAGCAGCTCACGGACGAGGAGCGGGAACGAATTCAGCACCTCGTCAACGAGAAGGTCTTCGAGAACCTGCCGGTTCGGACCTTCGTGACTCCGATCGACGAAGCGCGCAGACTCGGCGCGATGATGCTCTTCGGCGAGAAGTACGGCGAACACGTGCGCGTCGTCGAGATCCCCAGCTTCTCGCGCGAGCTCTGCGGAGGAACGCACGTCAGATCGACGGCGGAGATCGGGCCGTTCGTGATCCTCTCGGAGGGCTCGGTTGGTGCGGGCGCGCGGCGCATCGAGGCGATCACCTCCGGGGAGGCGTATGCGTATCTCCACGCGACCATGCGCGAGGCCGACGAGCTGCGCGCGGAGCTCGAGCGTGCCCGGAAGGAGTCAAGGAAGCCGAAGGCGGAGGCCGCCGCGGACTTCGAGATCGTTGAGAACGACGGTGGCGTCGTCCTCGCCGAGGCGAAGTCGCTCAAGGGCGGCGCGCTGCGCGACCTCTCCGATCGCCTGCGCCAGCAGGAGAAGGCGGCCGGCGTCATCGTTGGTTCCGTGGACGACGGGCGCGTCTACCTGGTCGTCAACCTCGACGAGTCACTGGTCGGCCGCGGCCTCGACGCGGCGAAGCTGGTCCGCGAACTCGGCAAGCACATCGACGGAGGCGGTGGCGGACGGCCCACCCTCGGCGAGGCGGGCGGCAAGAATCCGGCCGGCTTGCGCAGCGCACTGGAAGCCGGGAAACAAGCGATCGCCGCAGCGCTGAAGTGAAGATCCTCGCGCTCGACTATGGCCGGGCGCGGACCGGCGTCGCCGTCTCGGACCCGACCGGCACGATTGCACGGCCACTCTGCGTCGTCGAAGAGGCTGCGACCGGTGACGGGCTCGCCCGTCTCGCGACGCTGATCGGCGAGCACGAGGTCGACCGCGTCGTGGTCGGGCTTCCGCTCACCCTGCGCGGCGAGCGCGGAGAGCAGGCGCGCGAGACGGAACGCTTCGTCGAGGCCCTGACTGACATCACGAACGTTCCTGTCGTCACGTTCGACGAACGCTTCACGACCGACCTCGCAGAACAGACACCCGCCGATGCACCAGAAGACGCGCGCGCAGCGGCACATCTTCTAACCGGGTACTTGACGTGGGCGAGCAGCGCCCCGGCGTAATCCCGCCGCGGCAAGGGCGCCCGCCACAAGGGCCGAGCCCTCGCCAGGTTGCCCGGCGCCGTGCGTTGGCACTCGGCCTCCTCGTGCTCGTGCTGGGCGGGCTGGGCTGGCTCGCGGTCGCCGCCATCGGAGGCGGAAACAACAGCGATCAGGCCGGACCGACGCCGACGCTCTCCAGCACGCTCGTCTACCGCACGGTGACCCGAACGACGGCGACCGGCACCGTCGAGACCGTGATCGCAATGCCGAAGCCGTTTCACGTCGTCTTTCCGGAAGGCTTTACGCGGAAGCAGATGGCAGACCGCGTTGCCGCGGTAGCCAAAATCGCAGCGCGGAAGCGGAAGGTCCGGCCAAAGCTGTCGCGAGCCACCTACCTCGCAGCGACCGCCAAGCCGCGGGTGCCACCCTGCTTCCGGAACAAGGTGAGGACCATCGAGGGCTTCCTGTTCCCGGCCACGTACGAATTCTTCAAGGAGACGACCTCGGCGCAGCTCGCACAAGACCAGCTCGATGCGTTCTGCGAGAACTGGAAGCAGGTCGATCTCGGCTACGCGCGCTCCAAGCACCTGACGCCGTACGACGTGCTGATCATCGCGTCGATGGTCGAGAAAGAAACCCTGTCGCCCGACGAGCGTGAGCTCGTCTCCGCGGTGATCTACAACCGCCTCCACGCCGGCATGCCGCTCGGCATCGACGCCACGCTGCGCTACGGCCTCGACATTCCGCCGACCCAGTCGATCCGCCAGTCGCAGCTGCAGAGCGACTCGCCGTACAACACGCGCAAGCGTCAAGGCTTGCCGCCGACTCCGATTGCGAGCCCGGGGCTCGCGTCACTGCAGGCAGCTGCGCATCCGGCGAAGGTGAAGTACCTCTATTTCGTGCGCAAGCCGGACAAGAAGCACCACTTCTTCACCGCGAGCTATCAGGCGTTCCAGAACTACGCGAACGCGCACGGCTACGGCCCATGATCTCCGGTGAGACACAGCTCGTCGGGTTGCTCGGCGATCCGGTCTCGCAATCGCTGTCGCCGCTGATGCAGAACGCGGCCTTTGCCTCGCGGGGGCTCGACTGGGCATATGTGCCTTTGCCCGTCACGAGTGAGCGGCTGGACGACGCCGTTCGAGGGCTAGTCGCCTTCGGCTTTGCCGGGGCGAACGTGACGACGCCGCACAAGCTCGCCGTCGCAAAGCTCATCGACGCCGACGAACCTTCCGTCAACACGCTTGTCGTCCGCGACGGTCGCGTTGTGGGCTATTCGACGGACGCTGCCATCCTCGCCGAGCTCGAGTTTCGGCGTGCTGCGATTCTCGGGGATGGGGGCGCTGCCATCGCCTTCGCCGCAGCCTTGCCGGACGCCCTGCGCTTTTCACGCCGGGGAACCTGGCCGCCGGAGGTGTCGGACGTCGACCTGATCGTCAATTCCACCTCGGAGCGCGACGAGGTTCTTGTCGAGCTCGGTCCGGGGCAGACCCTCGTCGACCTTCCTTATCCACGGACGGCTACCGCCGGCGCGGCCGAGGCTGCTGGAGCGCGTGTCGTTGACGGGCTCGACGTCCTGGTCGCCCAGGGCGCCGCGTCGTTCGAGATGTGGGCCGGCGTGCCCGCGCCGGTCGACGTGATGCGCTCCGCAGTACGCTCCGCCTGATGGCACTGAACCTCGCAACCGCCGGCGAATCGCACGGGCCGGCACTCGTCGCGATTCTCTCCGGCCTGCCTGCAGGTCTTGTGCTGGACAAGGCCGCGATCGACGCGGACCTCCACCGCCGCCAGCAGGGCTACGGCCGCAGTCCCCGCCAGCAGATCGAGCAAGACGAGGTCGAAGTGCTGGCCGGCCTCCGTCAGGGACGCACGCTGGGAACCCCGCTCGCGCTCGTCGTGCGCAATCGCGACCACAAGAACTGGGTGTGGGGGATGAGCCCCTGGCAGCCCGAGGGCGAGCCTTCGGGGAAAGGGACGAAGGAGGTCACGCTGCCCCGGCCGGGGCACGCCGACCTCGCCGGCGTGCTCAAGTACGGCCTGTCCGACGTCCGCGACGCGCTCGAGCGCGCGAGCGCGCGCCACACCGCCGTGATCGTCGCGGCGGGCTCGGTGGCGAAAGCATTGCTCGCGGAGATCGGGGTCGCCGTCGAAGGTCACGTGCTCACGCCTGATCTCGAGCAGCGTGTGGACGAGGCGCGCGCGGATCGCGACACGATCGGTGGCGTGGTCGAAGTTCGCGCTCGCGGTGTTCCTCCGGGTCTCGGCTCGTACGCGACGAAGGACGAGCGCCTCGACGCGCGGCTGGCGGCAACCCTGATGGGCACTCAGGCGGTCAAGGGCGTGGAGATCGGCGAAGGTTTCGAGCTGGCGTCGAAGCGCGGTTCCGCTGCGCACGACGAGATCCTGCGCGACGAGCGCGGGCTCTACAGGCAGACGAACCGCGCCGGCGGGATCGAGGGCGGCATCTCGAACGGCGAGGAGATCGTCGTGCGCGCCGCCATGAAACCGCTGCCGACGCTGATGAAGCCGCTTGCCTCGGTCGACCTGCACACAGGCGAGCCGGCGCATGCGCTCGTCGAACGAAGCGACACCGCGGCGGTCGAGGCTCTGGCAGTCGTGGCGGAGGCGTGCGTCGCCTGGGAGCTTGCGCGTGCCGCAAAGGAGAAGTTCGGCGGCGACGCGCTCGCCGACTTCCTCGCCGCGCACCGCGCGTACCTGGAGCGGATCGACTGGTCACCGAGGTAGGCGCGCTCGGCCGTCATCTCGCGCTCGTGGGGTTCATGGGCGCGGGGAAGTCGACGATCGGCCAGGAGGTCGCGCGCCTCAGCGGCCGGCCGTTCGTCGACCTCGATCGGGAGATCGAGCGCCGCCACGGTCCCATTACCGAGTTGTTCGAGCGCGGCGAACCGGAGTTCCGGATCATCGAAGAGGAGCTGGCTGCGGAAGTTCTCGCTTCGTCGAGGCCGGCGGTGATCGCGTTGGGGGGTGGGGCCGTTCTCTCGAAGCGCACACGCGAGCTGCTGGTGACCGACGCCTTCACGCTCTGGGTGGACGTCGACGTTAGGGACGCGTGGATGAGGGCGCGCGGAAGCGGTCGCCCGCTCGCGCGGGACGAAGCCCAGTTCAGGCGTTTGTTCGACGAGCGGCAGCCGCTGTACGAAGAGGTGTCGGCGGGACTCATCGACAGCACTGAGGACGCCCTGCTCGGAGCGCTCCAGATCGATGT
>DAINSN010000104.1:0-8898 GCA_036741295.1 Gaiellaceae bacterium | reverse complement strand
CCGACGTGCGCATTCGGCTCTCGGTCCGTCCGCTGCCAGAGGTCTACGACCGTGCGGCCCCGGCAGAGCTCGGATTCGGTGTCGATCTCGACGTTTCGCTTCAGCGTCCCGACGAGATCGGAGTTGAGCACGTGCGCGACGGCGAGCGCGTCGTGGATCGGCGAGCCGTCGAAGTTGTAGACCGTTCGATGGAAGGTGTCGTAGAAGCGCAACAATTCGGTGACCATCTCCCCCACCCGTCCGGCGAGCCGGCCGATGTGCGCCTGCGTGAAGAGCGCCTTATGTGTGACGTCGAGGCCGACCATCGTGACGTCGATGCCGCTCGCGAAGACGCGGGCCGCAGCCTCGGGATCGCACCAGATGTTGAACTCGGCCGCCGGCGTCACGTTTCCTTCCGCGATCGCGCCGCCCATCAGGACGATCCGCTCGGGGCGCGCATCGGGATGCAGAGCCAGCAGGAGCGCAACGTTCGTCAGCGGTCCGACCGGGATGAGCGTCACCGGTCGCTCCGAGCCGCGGATCTTCTCCGCGAGGAAGTCGACCGCGTGTTGCGCGACCGGCTCGCTCTGCGGTGGCGGTAGATCGGGACCGTCGAGGCCTGTCTCGCCGTGCACGTACGCGGCGACGAACTGCTCGCGCACGAGCGGCCGGTCGGCACCGGCGGCAACGGGGACGTCGCCGCGGCCGGCGAACTCGAGCACGCGGATCGCATTCGCGGTCGTCTTGTCGAGCGTCTGGTTGCCTGCCACCGATGTGACGCCGAGGATGTCCACCTCGGGCGAGGCCAGTGCGAGGAGCAATGCGATCGCGTCGTCGTGCCCGGGGTCGCAGTCGATGAGGATCGGCGTCGGGCTCACGCGCGGAGTATTGCGTCTACCTCGTCGGCGGTCGGCAGTGACGGTTGGGCCCCAAAGCGTGACGCTGCGAGCGCGCCGGCTGCGCACGCGCGGCGCAGCGCTTCCTCCGGCTCACGCTCTTCGAGGAGCGAGACGACGAGGCAGGCGGTGAAGGCGTCACCGGCAGCCGTCCCGTCCACGGTCTCCACCCGCGGCGGCCGGGCACGCGCGATCTCCTGCCCGTGCTCGAGCAGGACGGCGCCCTCCGCCCCCATCGTCACGGCCAGGAGCGGCTGCTCACCGACAACCTCGGCCTCATAACGGTTCGCGACAACGAGGTCGGCGTCCACGACCAGCGGCCGGGCGGGCGCAGCGTTCACGCACAGCCACGTCGCCTGGGCCCTGGCTTCCAGCACCGCTTCGTCGGGGATCTCCAATTGGCAGAGGACGTTGCCGTCCACCGTGAAGCCGCCTACGCGAGCGTTGGCGCCGGGCACGACGACGATGACGTTCTCGCCGTCGTCGGCGACGAGGATGATGGCGACGCCGGTCGGCGCGTCGACCTCGGGCACGTCGAGTCGCACGGCGGCCGCGCGGAGCCCGGCGAGCGCCTCGTCGGCGTTGGGATCGCCGCCGACGCAGCCGATCATCCTGACGTTTGCACCGAGCCGAGCGGCAGCGACCGCCTGGTTGGCACCCTTTCCGCCCGGCACTCGTTCCAGCGTGGCGCCGCTCAACGTCTCCCCCGGACGTGGCAGGCGTTCGACCCTGGTCACGAGGTCGAGGTTGATCGACCCCACGACAGTGAGCGCTGTTCTAAGCGGCAAGGGCGCGCAGGTCGGCCTCCGCGCGCTCGAGGTTCTCGCGGAGATCGAACAGGCCGGCCCAGAGCGAGGAGCGGTCCGGCACCGAGTCGATGCGTGCCATGTCCGCAAGACCCTGCAGCGCGCGCACGAGGACGGCGAGCTCGAGGTACGCCTGCGCGACGCGCGTCGCGTTCGCGCCGACGCCGGCGCGTCTCAAAACAGGCTCCCATTCGAGCAGTTCGCCTGCGCCCGGTCCGCCGTACCAGGAGCGGCCCTCGGCGCGATCGGATTCGAGCTCGAGCAAATAACGGTCGAGCGGATGGTCGAGCCCGGCGAGCGCAGTCTCGGCGCGATCGGCTGCGTGTCGCAGCGCCGCGTCACGTGCACCGGGCGTCGACGGATAGGCATCGCCGCGCGCCCAGCGTTCGAGCAGCCGGCAGAACGCGAGCGCTGCGGCTTCGCACGCGCCGAGCTGACCGACGAGCCGCCGTGCCGTGGTCCATTCCGCCGCGAGGTCCTCGAGGACGTCGGCCCAGCCGGGCTCTCTGGCGCGAATGGTTGACATCAGACTTCCACCACTACGGGAAGGATCATCGGCCGGCGGTGGGTTCTGTCATAGACCATTTGTCCGAGTTCGTCATGCAGATGCTCCTGTAAGAGCTTGATCTCGACGATGTCGTTGCGCAAGAGGTCCTGCAGAACTCGGTCCGCCTCCTCACGCAGCTCGTCGAGCAGCTCGCCGGAGTCGTCGCCGAAGCCGCGGGCGATCAGCTCGGTCGGGCCCGCGGTGCCGTCGTCCGAGCCCGCGACCGTCGCGACGACGATCAGCACACCGTCCTCGGAGAGGCGGCGGCGGTCCCGCAACGCGACGTCGTGCACGTCCCCCACTCCCAGACCGTCGACGAACGTCACGCCGGTCTTGATCTCGTCGACGATCCGCACGCCGTCGCGAGACAGCTCCACGACCGTGCCGTTCTCGGCCAGGATGATGTTCGCGGCGGGGACTCCCGCCTCGCGCGCGAGCTGACCATGTGCAGCCAGCATGCGGAACTCTCCGTGAATGGGCATCACGGCTTTGGGTCGCACGAGTGCCAAGAGTGTGCGCAGCTCTTCGGCGCAGGCATGGCCCGAGACATGGACCGGTGCGATCTCCTGGTGCAGCACTTCGGCACCGGTCTTCGCCAGCTGGTTGATCGTGTCGTGCACGCGCAGCTCGTTTCCCGGCACGGGCTTCGCCGAGATGATCACCGTGTCACCGCGTTCGACGTGAATTGCCGGATGGTCGTTGTAGGCGATCCGGGTCAGCGCGGAGAGCGGTTCGCCCTGGCTGCCGGTGCAGAGGATGAGCTGTTCGTGCGGCGGGATCTCCTCCAGCTCCGGCGGTCGGACGAGCACACCTTCCGGCACCTCCATGTAGCCGAGGTTGCGCGCAATGTTCGTGTTCTTGCGCATCGAGCGTCCGACGATGCAGACCTTGCGGCCGAGATCGACGGCGACGTCGACGGCCTGCTGCATGCGGTGCACGTTGGACGCGAACGAGGCGACGAGGATGCGTCCCTCCCTGAGCGGAAAGATCTGCCGGAAGGCTTCGCCGACGATTCGCTCCGATTGCGTGAACCCGGGACGCTCGGCGTTCGTCGAGTCGCCCAGGAGCAGGTCGACGCCCTGGTTCCCCAGTTCGGCGAGTTTCCCGACGTCGGTCTTGAGCCCGTCCACCGGCGTGTGATCGAGCTTGTAGTCGCCCGTGTGCACGATCCGGCCCGCAGGCGTCTCGAGCACGACCGCGGCCGCGTCGGGGATCGAGTGTGCCATCCGCACGAACGAGATCCGGAATGGGCCGAGCTCGCGGGGCGGGTCATCGGGGTGAACCTCGCGCAGCTCCGCGGCGCGCAAGAGGCCGTGCTCGTCGAGCTTGGACTTGACCAGCCCGAGCGTCAGCCGCGTTGCCCAGACCTCGGGAATCGGCACCTCGCGCATCAGATACGGCAGCGAGCCCACGTGGTCCTCGTGGCCATGGGTGAGGATGACTGCCTTGATGGCGCCGGCGTTCTCGCGCAGGTACGAGAAGTCCGGCAGCACGAGATCCACGCCGAGGTGCTCGTCGCGTGGGAAGGCCAGACCGGCGTCCACGACGACGATGGAACCGTCGCACTCGTAGACGGTCATGTTCTTCCCGACCTCGCCCAGGCCCCCCAGGGCGACGATCCTGCAGGTATCAGCCATCGTCCCCAGTCTAAGTGGGAGGCTGGATCTGGCCGATAGGGGACGTATGCGGCCGTCTCGCTCCTCGCTGGTCACGATCGCCCTCGGCCTTGGCGTGCTCGGAATCTCGCTCGTCAAGGTCTCAGGCGACGTCGGGCGGACGGCGTTCGCCCTCTTTCTCGCCGCGGTCATCCTCGTCGAGCTGTTCGAGGAATCGGACCGCGAGCGTGCGCGCGAGCCCATGCAATGGGAGCGCTTCCGGCTCGCCGCCGCCGTGCAGATCGCGGCGATCATCATGCTCGGCCCGTGGGCGGGCGCCCTGGTCGCAGCAGCGGGAGTGCTCGCGGGAGGAATGTTCCGCGGCCGCGCCCTTCGCAGCGTCGCCTTCGACGCGAGCGCCGGCGCGATCGCGGCCTGCCTGGGCGGCCTGGCCTTCGAGGTCGCCGGCGGAAACGTCGGCAGCCTGCATCTGCTCCAAGACCTGATCGCGCTCGTTGCGCTCGCCCTTGCCTACCTGACCGCTCGTGCCCTTTTGCTCGACGTCGTGCGTGGACGCGAGACGTTCGATCCGCGGCTCGTGGCCGGCACCGGAGAGGTGGGGCTCGGCGCGACGCTGGCGCTGCTCGCGATCGGCCATCCGTGGGACGTGACGGTGCTCATCCCCGTCGCGATCGCGGTGCAACAGGTGCAGCTGCGGTTGAAGAGCCTCCAGCGCGAGACGCTCCGCGCGCTCGAGACCTTCGCGAACATCGTCGACGAACGCGATCCGTCCACCTATCGGCACTCGCTGCGGGTGGCGGGCTACGTGGACGGACTCGCACGTGCCTTGAAGCTTCCGTTCTCGGAGATCGACCGCCTCAGATGGGCCGGCCGGCTGCACGACCTCGGCAAGGTTGCGGTCGACGCATCGCTGCTGCGCAAGCCCGGTCGCCTCGACCGGGCGGAGTGGGCTGCGATGCGCCGGCACCCAAGGCTGTCTGCGCGGCTCTTGCAGCGCTTCGAGTTCGTCTCCGCTCAGGCGCGTGCGGTCGAGCTCCATCACGAACGCATGGACGGCGGGGGCTACTACGGTGTCGGCGGCGACGAACTGCCGCTCGCGTCGCACTTTCTGATCGTCGCCGACAGCTTCGACGCGATGACCACCGACCGCCCGTATCGCGCCGGCCTCTCGCACGAGGCCGCGCTGACTGAGATCGAGCGCAACGCCGGAACGCAATTCCATCCGGCCGTTGCGAAGGCGTTCGTGGCCGTGCAGCGAGGCGCCGATCCGGCCACCGTCCTTTCGGCGGACGAGCTGGCAGAGCTGCGCGGAGCTTCTGCTCCGTACAGGATCGGGCTCGCCGGCCCGGCGGAGCTGAAGGAGCGCCCGGAGCTCGTGGCGCTCGGCGGCGTCGTCCTCGCGCTCGCCGGGCTTGGGTTCGGCCAGGACTGGCTCGCGGCGTCGGGCGCCGGCATCGCCGTTGCCGGGCTGGCACTGCGTGCGCTGATCCGCCTGCGGGCCGAGCGGGCGGCGGCAGCGCTGCATCGCGCGCTCGGTACGGGAGAGGAGCGCGTGCGCGTCTTTGCGCGCCTGACGGACACCGTCGCGCGCGCCTGGAAGCACGACTGGATTGCACTCATGGCCTGGGATGAGGACGGATTGGGCGGCTCGATCGAACACGCACGTGGGGACGACCCGCCGCCGCCGGCCGCGCTGACCGGGCTCCTCGTGCGCGAGGCGGAATCCGGGCGCAACGCGATCGTCGCTCCGGGAGAGGAGCTCGGCCGAAGCGGAGTCGTCATCGCCCTCCCGCTCCGGCGTGACAACAGTGCGCTCGTGGGCTTCCTCGTCATCGCCGCGCCGAAGCTGCCGCCTCGCCACGTCGAGCTTGCCTTGCTCGACTCGCTCGACGAGATCGGGCTCGCGCTGGCGGACCGCCCGGAGCTAAACGGGCGCGCCGCTCAGGACGCCGAGCCGCTCGAGACAGTCGCGGATGAGCGCGACCTCGCCCTCGTTCGCCTCGACGAGCGGTAGGCGGAGGCCACCGACGCCATGGCCAAGAAGATTCAGCGCCGCCTTGATCGCGATGGGATTGACCTGGACCTGGAGCAGCTCGTAAGCAGGCTGGAGGTCCTGATCGATCTGGCGCGCCGTGTCCAGGTCACCCTCGTGGAAGGACCGGATCATTCGCTTGACCTGCGGTCCAACGACGTGCGTGTGTACACAAATACCGCCGATCCCGCCGAGCTCGAGGAACGGAAAGATCAGAATGTCGTCTCCGGCGTAGAGCGTGAGGTCGGTCTCGCTGACGATGCGCCGGGCCTGGACGAGGTCGTCATTCGCCTGCTTGACCGCCCGGACGCTCGGGATCTCGGCCAGCTCGGCGATCGTCTCCGGCTCGATGTTGACGACGACGCGGCCGGGAATGTTGTAGACGATGATCGGCTTGTCGCTGACGTCGGCGATCGCACGGAAGTGCTCGACGATCCCGCGGGCGGGGGGCTTGTTGTAGTACGGCGTGACGACGAGGAGCCCGTCTACACCGAGCTCGTGCGCTTCACGCGTCAGGTGGACGGAGTGAGCGGTGGAGTAGGTGCCGGTTCCGGCGACGACAGTCGCCCGCCCGCCCAACGTGTCGACGGCGACGCGGAACAACTCGAGCCGTTCGTCGTCCGTGAGCGTTGGACTCTCCCCGGTCGTCCCAGCGACGACGATCCCGTCTGAGCCGTTCTCGACGAGGTGCAGCGCGAGCTCGCTGAAACGCTCGAAGTCGATCGTGCCGTCGGTCTTCAGGGGCGTGACGATCGCGGTAAGGACCTCGCCGAGCACGCCAGAGATTCTATTCTTGCGCCATGGGAATCGGAGCCATCCTCGTTGCTGCCGCCGTCACGGGTAGCCCCTTTTCGCTCGGGGTGAACGCCGGGGAGGTCGTGCCGAGCGGCGCCGTGCTCTGGGGCCATGCGAGCCCTGGAGCCGTGCGGGTCGAAGTGGCACGCAACAGCCGCTTCCACGGGCTCGTCTTCAGCCGGGCCGCTCGAACGGACAGGGCCCACGACGGGACCGTTCGGGTGAAGGTCACCGGTCTACGCCCCGGGACCTCTTACTTCTACCGCTTTGTCCGCGGACGCTCGGCGAGCGCAGTCGGGCGGTTCTCCACCGCTCCTCGGTCAACACTTGCCGTGAACGTGCGTTTCGCCGTCTCGGGTGACGCGGATGCCACGGCGGCGCCCGGGACGTCGCGCCCGTTCTACAACCGCTTCGAGGTGTACGCGCGAATGGCAGCGGAGCGCAATGCCTTCAACATCAACCTCGGGGACACGATCTACTCCGACAGCGAGGTCGCGGGAACCGCGGCTGCCCTCAGCGTCGCGGCGAAGTGGGCGAAGTACCGCCTCAACCTCTCGCTGCCTGCGCTGCAGCGGCTCCGCAGTTCCACCGGCCTCTATAGCCAATGGGACGACCACGAATTCATCAACGACTTCACACGGGCTGAGAACGGAGCGGTCTACGCAGCAGGCGTGCGCGCTTTCACGGACTACGCGCCGGTCACGTACACGAGCAAGAACGGGCTCTACCGAACGTTCCGCTGGGGCCGCAATCTCGAGCTTTTCTTCCTCGACGAGCGGGCGTTCCGCTCCGCGAAGGCCTCGGCGGGAGGCACGTGCGACGACTCGCCCGGCGTTCCCGACCTGGCGCCGACCGCTCCTGCGGGCGTCCGGGCGGCGTTTGCGGCTCTGATCCCCCCGCTCAAGCAACCACCACCGCCCGGCTGCGTGGAGCGGATTCGCGACCCGTCGCGGACGATGCTCGGCGAGCGTCAGTACGCGCAGTTCACCGCCGCGATCGTACGCTCGCCGGCAACCTTCAAGGTGATCGTGAACGAGGTGCCGATCCAGCAGTTCTATGCGTTGCCGTACGACCGCTGGGAAGGCTACGAAGCGGAGCGGCAGAAGCTTCTCCGATTTTTGCACGACAACGTCAAGAACGTCGTGTTCCTCACGACCGACACGCATGCAAACTTCGTCAACGACGCGCGCTTTCAGACGCTCGAACCTGGCGGCCCCGTGGACTCCGGCATCACCGAGGTCGTGACCGGGCCCGTCGCGACCCGAACGTTCGCGAAGGAGATCGACGCTGCGGTCGGGACGACCAGCGCAGGGATCCTCATCTCGGGGCTGTTCTTCAAGCCCGCGCCACCAAGGGGGGTCGGGATGCGCTGCGTCTCCCCTGACGTGTACAGCTACTCCGAGGTCTCGGTGACCTCATCGACGCTGACCGTGACGCCGAAGGATGCAACCGGACGTATCGTCACCGACATCACGGGGCAGCCGTGCACGCCGGTCGTGATCCAGGCACGCTGATCCGGGACGCGCGAGCGCGCGACTCGGAGGCGGTCGCCCGCCTGCTCGACCAGCTCGGCTACCCAGCTGAGCCGGCCGCGGTCGGCTCCCGGCTCGAGCGGCTCACGATCGTCGGGGACCGCGTCGTCGTCGCCGAGGTTGGCGAGGAAGTCGTCGGGTTCGCCCATCTCCAGGTGACTCCCGCAATCGAATACGACCGGCCGGCGGCGAAGATCGGGGCGCTCGTCGTCGACGATTCGCACCGCGGCGAGGGCATCGGGCGTGCGCTCGTCGAGGCGTTGGAGGCCGAGGCGCGGGCACGGGGCTGCGTGCTGCTGTATCTGACCACGAGCGCGCGACGGAAAGACGCGCACGAGTTCTACCGGCGCGTCGGCCTCGAGGAGACAGGCAAGCGGTTCACGAAGTCTTTGGCGTGACGGCGAGCCAGTAGTCGAACCATTCGTCCCTCGTGGCGCCGACGCGTTCATACACGCGTTGCGCGCGAGTGTTGTCACGCGCCGTCTGCCAGCCGAGCTTGGCGGCGCCGTGCCGGCGGCACTCCTCGAGGCACGCCTCGATGAGCAGATCGGCGATGCCCGTCCCACGGGCCGGCGGGATCACGAAGAGGTCGTGCATGATCCCCACTCGTGCGGCGATCAGCGTGTCCCAGGACCAGTACACGGTCGCGAAACCGACTGCTTCCCCGCCGTCGCCGCGTGCGATCAGCTGCACTC
>DAINSN010000103.1:0-8902 GCA_036741295.1 Gaiellaceae bacterium | reverse complement strand
ATGCGACTTCAGGTGAAGGGCAAGAACCACGAGGTCAGCGACACGATCCGCCGGTATGCCGAGGAAAAGATGCAAAAGCTCGACCGCCAGCTGCACGAGCTAGCGGAGGTCGAGCTCGAGCTCCGTGTCGAGAAGAACCCTTCGATCGCCGACAACCAGGTGGCGGAAGCAACCGTCCGGACGAAGGGGCCGACGCTACGCGTCACCGAGGCGTCGACCGACATGAAGGCGTCGATCGACCAGCTGACGGAGAAGCTGGCCCGCCAGATCGACCATGCCCGCGGCAGGCAGCGCAAAGACTGGCACCCACGTGACAACGGCGGCCCGAGCGGAGGTCCGATGAGCAGCCCCGACGAAGAAGAGAACCCCGAGCAGATCGTCAAGGTGAAGCAGTTCTCGGTAAAGCCGATGAGCCCGGAGGAGGCCGTGCTGCAGCTCGAGCTCATCGGGCACGACTTCTTCGTCTTTCGCAGCGACGACTCCGGAGAGATCAACGTCATCTACCGCCGCAAGAACGGCGGCTACGGCCTGATCGAGCCGCAGGGCTAACTCGGCTGTGATCGCCCGAACTTCGATCAGCGTTTCAGACGGAGGCGCGGGCGGAGCCCGCACCTCCTCTAGGCGGCACCGCGAGCGGTGCCTTAGCGAGCCGCAGGGCTAATTCGGCTGTGATGGCCAGAACCACTTCGGTCAGCGTTTCAGACGGAGGCGCGGGATAGTGGGACTGTTCCGGCGCAAGCCGCTGCACGAGCGGCTCGCCGAGGAAGGCGGTCTGGTGGAGCGATCCACTGTGCCGTTGTTCACCGGAGTCATTTCGGAAGCCGGCATCCACGGCATTCCGCGCGAGCGGCAATACGACGCGGTCGCCGCAACCGAGGCTCCGGATGCGGTGGGCGACTCCGCGCGTTTCGTCGGGCTCGAGGACGGCTCAATCCTGATCGAGGAAGGCGACGGCGACCTGACGGCGCTTGCAGACGCGATCGAGCAGGAGATCGCGCGCCCGTACCGCGCGACCGCGGTCCGGCGTGGCGAGACCACGTGGGCGGTTGCGGCCCACCGGCTCCGCGTTGTCGAGCTGCCGGAGCCGGGCGGCGACGAGATCGAGCTGGTGTTGAGAGGCGAGGAGAAGACCCTCGTCGTCGATGGGAACCGCGCCTTCGGGACGATGCCCGAGCTCGAGCAACTGGCCGACGGCGACGCGGTCATCCGCGCAGCGCGCCTGGACGGCACGCTTTGGGAGGTTCGTGTCGATCCGCTCTAGGGAGGGCAAGCTACCCTAGGTTCCATGTCCTCCCAGCTCGGCTCCTTCGAGAAGGTCCTCCGGCTCGGCGAGGGCCGCCGCATGAAGCGGCTGGCCGAGCAGGCGGCGTACATCACCTCGATCGAGCCCGAGTTTCGCGAGCTTTCCGATGACCAGCTCAGGGACAAAACGGCCGAATTCCGGCAGCGGCTCGAGAACGGAGAGACGCTCGAGGAGCTCCTCTTCGAGGCCTTTGCCGCGGTCCGGGAGGCCCGCCTGCGGGAGTCCGATCAGCGCATGTTCGACGTCCAGCTGATGGGCGGCATCGTGCTCCACGAGGGCGACGTGGCGGAGATGAAGACCGGTGAAGGAAAGACGTTCGTCGCCAGCCTCGCGCTCTACCTGAACGCGCTGGAAGGCAAGGGCGTTCACCTCGTCACGGTCAACGACTACCTCGCCCAGCGTGACGCCGAGTGGAACCGCGGCGTCTTCGAGCGCCTCGGGATGACCGTCAGCGCGATCGAGAACATGATGCCGTTCGCGGAGCGCAAGGTCGCCTACGAGGCCGACATCACGTACGGGACGAACTCCGAGTTCGGCTTCGACTACCTGCGCGACAACATGGCGGTCGGCCTCGACGGAGTCGTGCAACGCAGCCATTCGTACGCGATCGTCGACGAGGTCGACTCCATCCTGATCGACGAGGCGCGCACGCCGCTGATCATCTCCGGCGAGCCGGAGGCGGCGGCGCAGATCTACCACGACTTCGCGCGCATCGCTCGCTCGCTGAACGGCGTCGCGCACGATCCGCTCCTCAAGGGCGGGAATCCGGACGCGGACTACGAGTACGACGAGAAGCACAAGACTGTTGCGCCTGGACAGGCTTCGATCGCGGCTGTAGAGCGCGCGCTCCGGATCGAGAACCTCTACGACCCGCGCCACTCCCAGCTCGTCAACCACCTGAATCAGGCGCTGAAGGCCGAGTCGCTGTACAAGCGCGACGTCGACTACGTCATCCAGGACGGCGAGGTCAAGATCGTCGACGAGTTCACGGGCCGGATCATGGAAGGGCGGCGCTGGTCGGAAGGGCTGCACCAGGCGATCGAGGCCAAGGAAGGCGTGAGCATTCAGGAGGAGAACGTCACGCTCGCGACGATCACGCTGCAGAACTACTTCCGCCTCTACGAGAAGCTCGGCGGCATGACCGGTACCGCGAAGACGGAGGAGAAGGAGTTCGTCGAGATCTACAACTTGCACGTCGTCGAGATCCCGACGAACGTCGACGTGGCCCGCGACGACAAGAACGACCTGATCTTCAAGTCGAAGGATGGGAAGTTCGAGGCAGTGATGCGGGACATCAAGGAGCGTCACGAGAAGGGGCAGCCCGTGCTCGTCGGCACGATCGCCGTCGAGACCTCGGAGTACCTGAGTGAGCTCCTGACGCGACAGGGCATCCCTCACAGCGTCCTCAACGCCAAGGAGCATGCGAGCGAGGCCGAGATCATCAAGGACGCCGGCCAGGCGGGCGCGGTCACGATCGCGACGAACATGGCCGGCCGCGGCGTCGACATCAAGCTGGGCGCGGGCGTCGTCGATGCCGGCGGGCTGTACGTCCTGGCCACCGAGCGCCACGAGGCGCGCCGGATCGACAACCAGCTGCGCGGCCGCTCGGGCCGTCAGGGCGATCCGGGCGAATCGCGCTTCTACCTATCCGGCGAGGACGATCTCGTCCGCCTGTTCGCGGGCGACCGCATCAAGCGGATCATGGAGCGCTTCAAGATTCCCGACGATCAGCCCATGGAGGCGAAGATCCTCTCCAGCCAGGTCGAGGGCGCGCAGAAGAAGGTCGAGGAGCAGAACTTCGTCGCGCGCAAGAACGTCCTCAAGTACGACGACGTGATGAACGCGCAGCGCATGGTCATCTACGAGCAGCGCCGCGCCGTCCTCGAGGGCCAGGACATGTCCGACGAGGTGCGCCAGTGGATCGACGAGGTCATCGCCAGCACCGTCGCGGAGTTCACGCAGGAGGACTATGCGGAGGAGTGGGATCTCGAAGGGCTCGTGAAGCAGATGGCGGCGCTCTACGACACGGAGGTCACGGTCGACGAGCTGCGCGAGGACATGGGCGAGGTCACGCGGGACTCGCTCGTGGAGGAGTTCCAGGAGGACGCGCGCGACTCGTATACCGCGAAGGAAGAAGAGCTGACGCCTGACCTGATGCGCGAGCTCGAGCGCTTCGTGATCCTCCAGGTCGTCGACCAGCGCTGGCGCGAGCATCTCGACTCGATGGACTACCTGCGCGAGGGCGTCCACCTGCGCGCGATGGCCCAGAAGGACCCGCTCGTCGAGTACCGCCACGAAGGTCACATCATGTTCGAGGAGCTCGGCGCGCAGATCCGGGAGGAGGTCGTGCTGACGCTCTTCCACGCACAGCTCGCTCCGGAGGAAGCCGACGAGCTCCAGCGCGCGCAGCAAGCCTCGGGCGTGAACGGCGGCGGGCTGCAATACGCGCATGAATCGTTGTCGGGTGCCGAGGCGATCGCCGCCGCGGGTGGAAGCACCGTAGGCGCGACCGCGACGCTCTCGATGTCAGGTGGGAGCGGCACGACGTCGACTGCCGGCGCCCCGCGCCCGATCGTGAAGTCCGAGCAGGAGAACATCGGCCGCAACGACCCGTGCTGGTGCGGCAGCGGCAAAAAATTCAAGAAATGCCACGGTGCTTAACCGCGCGAAGTCCGGCCCGGCTGCGCCGGGCCATGATGACTTCGCGCGGATTCGCGGCTAACGACCAGCGCAGGGTGGCGGGCGCCAGCAGAGCCGGCACCCGCGTAGAGGATGCGCACGGCTAACATCGTGTTGTGACCGAAGAGAGCGCACAGTCGCTCGAGCAGCAGCTCGAGGAGATCAGGACCCAGCTGGCCTGGGTCCGTGATTACCTTTGACCCGGATGCGCTGACCGCCCGCCGCGCCGAGCTCGAGCAGCAAATGGGCGAGCCCGGCTTCTGGGACGACCAGGACCGCGCGGCGAAGATCTCCAAGGAACACTCCCGCGTCGCACGCAAGCTCGACCGGTACGACCAGCTCACGCACGACTACGAGGACGCGCAAGAGCTGCACGCCATGGACGGCGGCATGGAACACGAGATCGCCGAGTCGATCATGCCGCTCCGGGACGAGCTCGCGCGCCTGCAGGAGGACGCGCTCTTCAGCGGCGAGTACGACGCCGGCGACGCGGTCGTGACGCTGCAGTCCGACGTCGGTGGCACGGACGCGCAGGACTTCACCGAGATGCTGCTGCGCATGTACGAGCGCTGGGCCGATGACCGCGGCTTCAAGACGGAGGTCATCGAGGCGAGCCCGGGCGAAGAGGCGGGACTCAAATCGGCGACCTTCACCGTCGAGGGCGAGAACGCGTACGGGATCCTCCGGGCGGAGCGCGGCAAGCACCGCCTCGTTCGCCTGAGCCCGTTCGACCAGGCGCATCGGCGTCACACGTCGTTCGCGCAGGTGATCCCGGCGCCGCTGCTCGCGCAGGACGAGGACCTCGAGATCGACGAGGGCGATCTGCGAATCGACACCTATCGTGCGCAAGGCGCGGGCGGCCAGCACGTGAACAAGACCGACTCCGCGGTCCGCATCACTCACCTGCCGACAGGCGTTGTCGTCCAGTGCCAGAACGAGCGCTCCCAGACGGCGAACAAGCAGACCGCGATGCGCATCCTCAAGTCGCGCCTGGCCGAGCTCGCCGAGGAGGAGCGGGAGCAGGAGCTGGCCAGGGAGCGGGGCGTCGTCAGCATGGGTTTCGGCGGGAACCCGATCCGGAGCTACGTCCTCCAGCCGTACCAGCTGGTCAAGGATCACCGCACCGATTACGAGGTGGGAAACGCCCAGGGCGTCCTCGACGGGAACCTTGACCCCTTCATCCACGCCTATTTGCTGGCCCGGGCGGCCGGGAAGGTGGTCTGACCCCTCAGGTAGACTGGCCCGCAATTCCAAGGCCGGTGCGCGACCAGGAACCCGCGCCCCCTCAGAAAAAACCCGGTGTCGGACGTAACCCTTCAGACAGAGGAGAATCCCGCGGCAACGCTCCCGGAGCCGCAGACGACCGAGGCGCCGGTCCCGAGCCCCGGCTCGATGATCGTGTTCGAGTCCGTCACAAAGGTCTACGAGCCTGACGTGACGGCGCTCCGCGACGTTTCTTTCGTGATCGACAAGGGCGAGTTCGTCTTCGTCGTCGGGGCCTCCGGCTCCGGCAAGTCCACGATCATCCGCCTGCTGCTCAAGGAGCTCGAGCCGACTCGCGGGCGGATCTTCGTCGGGGGCCGCGACCTGACCCGGCTGCGCCGCTCCAACGTGCCACAACTTCGCCGCAACGTCGGCTGCGTGTTCCAAGACTTCAAGCTCCTCCCGACTCGCAGCGCGGCCGAGAACGTCGCCTACGCACTGAAGGTGCAGGGCGAGAGCGCCAACAACGTCCGGCGGAAGGTGCCCGAGGTCATGAACATGGTCGGCCTCTCGCACAAGATGAACTCCCTCCCGGATGAGCTTTCCGGTGGCGAGCAGCAGCGCGTGTCGATCGCGCGCGCGTTCGTCAACCACCCGCCGTTGCTCGTCTGCGACGAGCCGACCGGGAACCTCGATCCCGACACCTCCGTCGGGATCATGCAGCTCCTGTACCGCATCAACCGCGCCGGCACGACGATCCTGATGGTGACGCACGACCGCGAGATGGTCGACAAGATGCGCCGCCGCGTGATCGCGCTCGAGGACGGGCGGCTCGCGCGCGACGAGCGCCGAGGGGGCTACGAGTCATAGAACGCGTCAAGCTCCTCTTCTCGGAGTCCTTGCGCTCGCTGGGCGCGAACCTTTCCACGACGCTCGCCGCAACCGTGACCGTGCTGATCGGCATGTTCCTGCTCGGCCTCTTCATCGCCTTCGGCACGTGGGTCGTCTCCTGGAGCAACCACGTCAAGCGCGAGCTGGTCGTGCACGTCTACTACTGCACGAGCGACACGTGCGCCAAGGAAGCGACGGCCGCGCAGATGAACGAGACGGCGCGAGTCGCCACTGCGAGCCCGCTCGTGAAGAGCGTCGTGTTCGTGTCGAAGGCCGACGCCCTCCGGCTGATGAAGCAGAAGCATCCCGAGGAAGTCGGTGCGCTCCCGACCAACCCCTTCCCGAACGCGCTGACGGTGATTCCCAAGCGCGGAGAGGACGTGGAGAAGGTGGCGCAGCTCTTCCAGGCGAGCCCGTCGGTCGGGATCGACAAGGTCGACTACGGCAAGCAGACCACGCACCGCGTGCTCAAGCTCGCCCACGTGATCGAGATCTTCTTCATCATCGCGGTCTTCCTGCTCCTGGCGGCATCCACGTTATTGATCGCGAACACGATCCGCCTCTCGATCTTCTCGCGCCGCCGTGAGATCGAGGTGATGAAGCTCGTCGGCGCGACGAACTGGTTCGTGCGCGGCCCGTTCATGCTCGAGGGACTGCTCTGCGGAGTCGCGGGTGCGGCGGGCGCAGTGATCCTGCTCGTCATCGGCAAGGAGATCGCGCTGCCGTCGCTGCTCCATAGTGGGCCGCTCAAGGCCGGTAGCGACGTGAACGCGATCGCGTTCTCGCTCAACGCGCTGATCTTGCTCGGCACCGGTCTCCTGCTCGGAGCTGCAGGCTCGGGCGTCACCATCCGCCGCTTCCTCAAGGTCTGAACGAAAACGACCTCCTCGTAGTCGAGGTCGACAAGCGCGGCAAGCTGCTCGTCGGCGAGCCGTACTTCGTCCCGAACGTCCCGGTCACGATCGAGCGGAAGGGCAGCGGCGACATCCGCCCCGGCGATCTGGTCGTGGTGAGAACCGGTCGCGGCCGCGCGCGAGTCGAACGCAAGCTCGGCAAGGCGAAGGACATCCAGGTCGTGCTCGAAGGCTTGCTGGTGCACTCGGGCGTGCGCACGGAGTTCGAGCCCTACGAGGCGCCTGAGCCCGACCTCTCCGACCGCGTCGACTTGCGCGAGCAGCTCTGCTTCACGATCGACCCGGAGACGGCGAAGGACTTCGACGACGCGATCTCCGTTCAGGAAGAGGAAGACGGCTTCCGCTGGTGGGTCCACATCGCCGACGTGTCGGCGTACCTACCGACGGGAGTTCCGCTCGATCGCGGGGCCGCGGAGCGCGCATTCTCGACGTACGTCCCCGGGCGGGTTGCGCCGATGCTGCCGCCGGAGCTGTCCGAGAACCGTTGCAGCCTCCGGCCGAACGAGGACCGCCTCTGTGTCACCGTCGAGATGCCGCCGAACGGCGAGCCGAAGTTCTACCGCTCGATCATCCGGAGCCGCGCGCGGCTGACGTACGCAGAAGCAGAGAGGCGGGACGCGGAGCCCGACGTCGCCGCGGCGCTCGAAGTCACGGACCGCCTCACGGCCGTAATGCGCGATCAGCGGTTCGCGCGCGGTGCACTTCGCATCGAGACGCCGGAGATCAACTTCGAGTTCGACGGCAAGGGCGGGGTCGCGCGCGCGTGGAGGGAGACCGAGCCGACTGCGCACCGCCTCGTCGAGGAATTGATGATCGCCGCGAACGAGGCCGTCGCCGAGCTCCTCTCCGGGCGCAAGCGCCCGGCGCTCTATCGCGTCCACGAACGGCCGGACCCGCAGGCAATCGACCTCCTGTTGAAGAAGCTCGCGGATCTGGGCGTGCCGACGCCGCCCGCGCCCAAGCAGCTCTCGCCCGCGACGGCCGCAGAGCTCGCCGGGGAGGTGAGTGTGCGAGTCATGGACTACGTCGAATGCTCGGGTCGCGGCCGTGAAGCCTTTCCGTCCCTCGTGCTCCGTTCTCTCAAGCAGGCCCGCTATCACCCCGAGAACCTCGGCCACTCCGGCCTCGCGAGCCGCGCCTACTGCCACTTCACCTCGCCGATCCGGCGCTACCCCGATCTCGTCATCCATCGCGCGCTGCTACGCGAGCTCGGCCTCTCCGACGATCCGACGCCGGCGGACCTCGACGGGCTCGCGGAGCACACCTCGACACGCGAGCGGGCGGCGGCACAGGTCGAGCACCTCGCCGACGACCTCTGTCTGGCCTGGCTCCTCGAGGCGACGCTGTTCGAGCGCGGCTGGGACGACCCGTTCGAAGGCGAAATCGTCGGGATGATTGCCTCCGGCCTCTTCATCCGGTTCGGCGACGTCTTCGAGGGCTACCTGCCGGCGAGGCGCCTGGCCGGGGACTATTTCGAGCTCAACGAGCTGGGCACGGCCATGGCCGGCCGGCGCGGAGGAGGCACCTACCGCTTGGGAGACCCGATCAAGGTCCTCGTCGAGAAGATCGAGAAGGCCGAGGGCAAGGTCGAGCTTTCACAGGCAGGCCGCCCTCGGAGGTAGGGAAAATCGTAACGACTTCGCGCGTCCTGTAGACGAGACTCAGGACATGAAGAAGCGACTGTTCATCATCTTGCTCGTCATCGCAGCCCTCCTCCTCGCGGGCCTCGGGACGATCATCGGGACGGGGGGCGACTGATGCTTTCCCTTGCCGTCGCTGCCCCGCTCGCCTTCCTGCCGATCGTGAGCCTTGTGGCCACGCTCCGCTGGATGGCGGTCTCCGGCGCCCGCGGCTGGCTGTAGTTCCTGAGGACGTTGGTTCATCCGGGCCTCCCTGGAGGCTGAGCGCTGTC
>DAINSN010000102.1:0-8992 GCA_036741295.1 Gaiellaceae bacterium | reverse complement strand
GTCGGCCGGCGTTCGGCGGATCTCCACAGGAAGCCTCATGGCCGGCGCGGCGTATGGGGCCCTGCTCGAGGGAGCCCGAGAGCTGCAGGAGGAAGGCACCTCGCGCTATGCGGAGCGCGGCGTCGCTCGCGACGCGCTGAAAACGGCGTTCGAACCCAGTTAGTCTCAGCCGACCGTGACCTACGTCCCCGCAGACGACCGCTACGAGCACATGCGCTACCGCCGCTCGGGCCGCAGCGGTCTGCAACTACCGGGGATGTCGCTCGGGCTCTGGCAGAACTTCGGCTATGACCGGCCCCTGGAAACGGCCCGGGCGATCGTCCGGCGTGCCTTCGACCTCGGGATCACCCACTTCGACCTTGCCAACAACTACGGACCGCCGTTCGGATCCGCCGAGGAGAACTTCGGCCGGTTGCTGCAGCAGGACCTGGCCCCGTATCGCGACGAGCTGATCATCTCGAGCAAGGCCGGCTACGACATGTGGCCCGGGCCGTATGGCGAGTGGGGCTCGCGCAAGTACCTGCTCGCGAGCCTCGACCAGAGCCTGCGCCGCATCGGGCTCGATTACGTCGACATCTTCTACTCGCACCGTTTCGATCCGGGCACGCCGCTCGAGGAGACGATGGGCGCCCTCGACACTGCGGTACGGCAAGGAAAGGCGCTCTACGTGGGGATCTCGTCCTACTCCGCGGCGAAGACGCGGGAGGCCCACGCGATCCTGCACGAGCTCGGAACGCCGTTCGTGATCCACCAGCCGTCGTATTCGATGCTCAACCGCTGGATCGAGCCCGAGTTGCTGGACACGCTGGGTGAGCTCGGGATCGGCTGCATCGTCTTCTCGCCGCTGGCCCAGGGAATGCTCACGGACAAGTATCTCGACGGGATTCCCGAAGGTTCCAGGGCGAGCCGGCACGGATCTCTCTCGCCCAACCTGATCAACGACCAGTCGCTGGCGAAAATCCGGGCACTCAACGAGATCGCATCGCGGCGCGGTCAGTCACTGGCGCAGCTGGCCCTGGCCTGGACACTTCGCGATCCGCGCGTTACGTCGACTCTGATCGGCGCTTCGAGCGTGGAGCAGCTGGAGTCGAACGTCGCTGCGCTCGACAACCTCGACTTCTCGGCTGAGGAGCTCGCAGAGATCGACCAATACGCCACCGAGGCGGACATCAACATCTGGGCGGCCTCGAGCAAGACCTGAGCCGGCGGGGCGCTCCGGCTGTAACGCCGTTCGGTCTTGGCGCGTGGTACGCCCCGACGGCCGTCTCGTCCGGTAGTCCGCTACTGCGCAGCCGGCACGGCGAGTTGCGTCCATACCGTTCCGTCCTCGACGGGCGCCGGGCACTCGGGCTCGCGGGTGGAGATGCTCGCGACCACGCAGACGTCGGAGTACGCGCGGCCGACCACGACGGCGAGGCTGCGATCGAATTCGCCGGCGGCGTTCGGCGCGAGCGACCATTCGGCGAGGTTGCGGCGGGGCTGTCCCGGTGCGATGCCGAACACGCGCAGCGTCATCGAGCGCGCCGGGCGCTGAGGCAGGTTGCGAGCCTTGAGCCTGACCAGAAGCCGCGGCGCCCTGACGAACGTCTCCCAGACGACGGAGAGCTGGGGACGTTCCTGAGGCCGGGGGATGTGGACCCGTACGCACCCTGTTGTGTTCCCGCGCGTGTAACAAGGGCGCGGCTCGTCGCCGACCCAGGCCCGCGCGCCGAGGTCGTCGAAGTCTCCGGCAGGCAGCGAGAGGTTGACGGTGTGCTCGATCTCGCCCGAGCCGTTCGGGCCGAGGGACGCTCCGTAGAGCGGTTGCCCCGGCTGCCAGGTCGGATGGCCGCCTCGGTCCGACCCGCGGATGAGCTGCTCGACCTCCACGACGAGGTGGTCGCTCGAGCGCAGCCCGATCCCATGCACGGAGATCGCGACAAGGGATCCCGACTTTGGCGTCACGGTGATGCTCGGCTGCGCCCGGTCGCCCCAGGTGGCGACCCCCGCGTACACGCCGAAGACGAGCGCAGCGCCCAGCACGAGAATCCCGAGTGAGAGCACGCCGCGCTCCTCGCGCGATCCCTCCTGCAGGCCGTACGCCGCGACCGCGCCCAGGAAGACGGCGAGCGCCGCAGACCCGAAGGCTCCGAAGCTCGCCACCGGATGGTTCCGCGCCATTCTGCCGATGAGGTCTCCGCTGATCGCAAGTGCGGTGAGCAGAGCCCCCAACGCTGGCAAGGCGGCGAGAAGAAAGCCTGCGGCGCCCTTGGCTTCCTTCCCGATTGGGAGGAACCTCGGCATGACGGCACAGGTACCGTTACGCCCTCGCCGGGCAGAGTCAACGCTGTCCACGAACCTTTTACACCGTGGTTACAAGCCGCGAATACGAGAGCGGAGCCCGTCGTTGAACCTCTCAGCCGCCAGATGACCGACAAAACCAACACCAACCGCTGGCTCGTCCTGGTGATCGTCTGCGTCGCGCAGTTCATGGTCGTCCTGGACGCGACGATCGTGAACGTTGCGCTGCCGTCGATCCAGAACGGCCTGCACTTCTCCGCGGCGAGCCTCCAGTGGATCGTCAACGCCTACACGCTGGTGTTCGGCGGCTTTTTGCTCCTCGGCGGACGTGCTGCCGACCTGTTCGGTCGCCAACTGCTCTTCGTAGCCGGCGTCGTCGTCTTCACAGGCGCCTCGCTGTTGAACGGTCTGGCGACGACCTCCAACGTGTTGATCGGCGGCCGCGCCCTCCAAGGGCTCGGCGCGGCGCTCGTCTCGCCGGCGGCTCTCTCGATCGTGACAACGACATTCGCGGAAGGGCGCGAGCGGACCAAGGCGCTCGGCGTGTGGAGCGCGATCGCCGCGGGTGGCGGTGCGGTCGGCCTCGTCGTCGGCGGCTTCCTCACGGACACCCTGTCGTGGCGCTGGGTGTTCTTCATCAACCTGCCGATCGGGATCGCCGCAGTCCTGCTGGCGCTGCGCTACGTACACAACTCACGCGCCGAGGAGCGGCCGGAGACGGTCGACGTCGCCGGCGCGGTGACGGTGACTGCGGGCCTCCTCGTGCTCGTCTACGACATCGTGAAAGCACAGCAATACGGCTGGACGTCCGGGCGCACACTCGGGCTCGGGGCACTCGCAGTGCTGTTGCTCGTAGCGTTCGTGGTGATCGAGAACCGCTCGAGAGCGCCGCTGATTCGTCTCGACATCTTCCGGATCCGCTCGTTGACCGCGTCCAACGGGGCGATGCTCTTCGTGGTTTCCGGCCTGTTCTCAATGTTCTACTTCGCATCGCTGTACGTGCAGGACGTCCTCGGGTACAGCCCGTTGAAGGCCGGTCTCGCGTTCGTGCCCGTGACGGCGGGAATCGTGATCGGCGCCGGGCTCTCGCAGGCAGCGATCAAGTCGATGAGCGCACGCCACGTCCCGTTGATCGGGATCGTCCTGGCTGCAGGCGGGCTCTTCCTACTCGGGCGCGTGCCCACGCACGGCGCTTATCTGTCCGATCTGCTCCCAGGCCTCGTCCTGATGTCGATCGGCATGGGCCTCGTCTTCGTGCCCCTGACGCTGATCGCGACGACGAACATCGCGCCGGGAGACGCCGGCCTCGCGTCGGGCTTGCTGAACACAACCCAGCAGGTCGGCGGCGCGATGGGCCTCGCGCTGCTGTCGACGCTCGCCACGAGCCGCACGAGTCACGTCGTCAACGGCTTCGGCCACCCGGCGTCGACCATCGAGAAAACCTCGGCGCAGGTCGACGGCTACCAGCTCGCCTTCACCGCCGGCGCGTTCCTGATGCTCGCAGCCGGAATCGTCGTGCTCGGGCTTCTCCGCCGTGCCGATGTCGCGACGATCGACGCCGACGAAGCAATCACCGCGACCGTCTAGAACGGGACGCGCGCAGACAGCAGGTACGCAGCGATTGCGAGCGCGAGGACTTGCGCTACCGCATCCTCCTCCACTGCAGCCAGCGCGACGGGCCAGGTCGCGTACCACGGCAAAAGCCACGGGGTCGTCAGCACGAGCAGGCACGCCCCGAGCGCGAGGCGTGTCCGTCCCTGCAGCGCCTGTCGCAAGAGCCAGAGGGCGCCGATTACGAGCGCGGCGGCCGCGATCAGGTGCGCTGCGCGGTCGGGAACGCCGAACTGTTCCAGCCGCACGGGGATTGCGTACCGCGCTTCGTTGTGACCGAGCCGGCCAAGCGTGAGCCAGTTGCTGCCGAAAACGAGCGTTGCGGCGAGTGAGCCCGGTATGCCCGCGATGGCGCACCCGGCCCAGAAGCGGCGGCGCGAGCGCACCAGTTGCAATGGCAGCAGGAACAGCGCGGGCGCCTTGACGGCAGCCGCCAGCACCCAGAGCCCGCCGGCGGCAACGTCCCTTCTGCGTGACGCGAGTGCGAGCGCGCCAAGCATCGGTAAGAGCATCAACGCATCGCTGTGTCCACCACCCGCAAAACTCACGGCGAGCAGGGGGTTCCAGCCGACGAATGCTGCAGCGAAGGCTTTCCGCCGCGCGATGTAGGCGGCGAGTAGCGTTGCGCCGATCGCCGCCAGTGCGGCGACGGTTCGGAAGACGAGCGCGACCGTTTCCGAGTCCTGCGTTGTCTTGTCCACTCCGATCGAGAAGGCAGTGAACAACGGACCGTAGACGGACGTCGTTTCGCGCCAGCCGGGCGCCACGGCCCGCGTTGCCGGATCGGACGGGAAGCGGGCGGGAGGTACGACATACGGATTGCTGTCGTGCCGCGACGTGATGCGCGCGTACGCCCAGTAGCTGTAGACGTCGTGGGAGAGCAGCAGCGGGCCGCCCAGCGGAATCAACTGGATCGCCGCCGCGATGACGCACACCGTCGCAAGACGCCCGCCGGCCCGTCGGAGCGCCATCAAGCCCCCGGCGTACAAGGCGAAGCCGACCGCCAGCGCCGCGAAGAAGACGATGCCCGCCGCGTCGCCGCGCTCGATGCCGCCCACAGGCACGGGCGATCCCCGAGTGGACGCAGAGACGATCGCTATGGCCAGCGCGAGGGCGGCTGCGATGCCGAGCGCCTGCGGTCGTCTCGACTCGCTGCCGGGCACAATGCCCGAAGTGTGAACTAGGCCGTGACGGCCTCGGGTGAGAGCCGCCGCTCTTCCGCTTGCCGTTCGTCGACGTAGCGCTGCGCATCTCCAAGCGCGGTGAAGAGGCGGAAGAAGACGGCGATGCAAATCGTGAGGATCCCGATCACGCCGTAGACGAGCGCGACGTTGCCGGTCGCGCTGATCACCCAGCCGCCGACGAGCGCGCCCGCCGGGATCGCCGACCAGGCGAGCACGCCCGCGATCGAGAGGACCCGCCCGAGCAGTTGGTTCGGGACGATCGCCTGGCGCAGGCTGCCCGTGTTGATGTTGAAGAGGATGCCCAGCCCGCTCTGCGCAGCCCAGATCGGGAGCGCGACCCAGAACCAGCGCATCCCGGCAAAGACCACGATCAGCCCGCCCATCAGCATCAGTGATGACATCGCGAGCGTGGTGAAGCTGAAGCGTCTGCGCAGCCGGCCGGCCAGCAGGCCGGTGACGACGACACCCGCGCTGCCCGCGGCGAAGAGAACGCCGATCTCCCGCCGGCTGGCGCCAAGCCGTTCGTCCGCGAATAGGACGAGCTGCGCCCAGGTCGTCCCGGTGACGAAGTTGATGAGCGCCATCATCAACGAGATGTTCCGCAGCACGGGATGTCCGAGGACATAGCGCAGACCCTCGCGAACGTCATGCAGAATCGTCGTGGCCTCCTTGGGCGTGTCGCTCGGCGTGTTGAAGCTCGCGCGGACGAGCAGCAGCGACAAAGATGAGATCGCGAACGAACCCGAATCGAAGGCCATCACCCACGTCAGCGGGAAGAGTGAGATGAGCGCGCCGGCGAGCAGCGGCCCCGCGACCTGCGCCGCCGAGTACGTCGCCTGGATCCGCCCGTTCGCCGTCACCAGGTCGTCGGTCGAGACGAGGCTCGGGATCGCAGCGAACTCGCCCGAGCTGAACGCGATGAAAATAGTCGACTGGATGAACGTGACGCCGTAGATCCACCACACGTTCAGGTGGCCGAACTGCGCGACGAGCGGTATCGACAGGATGACCAGCGCGTTCAGCGAGTCGAGCGCGATCATCGCGCGCTTGCGATCGACGCGATCCATCCACGCCCCGATGACGAGGCCGAATAGGAGGTAGGGGAGGAAGGTCGCCGCGGTCGCGATCCCGAGGTTCACCGCAGAGTGCGTGAGTTGATAGACGAGGAGCGGCACCGCCCACTGCGTGAACGAGCTGCCGAGGTTCGAGATCGTCTGGCCGATCCAGAACTTCTTGAAGTCTGAGCTCACGACACCTCTCGCTGAGCTTTGTCTAGCCGCCCCGCTGCTGGCGCCGGCGCCACTGGTGCAGCACCTTCGACTTGCTCGCCGCCTTCGGCGACTGTGGCTTGGGCGGTGGGTCGTGTTCGTCGAGCCAGCGCGTCGCGTCGTCTTCCGGATCGAGGCCGACAGTCCGCTCGCGCTCCCCGAGTTTCTTCGCGCCCTTGCTCGTCAACGGCTGCTTCCGGCCCACCTGCGCAGGTTAACCACGGCGGCGGCGCATCTACCATCTGCCCTCGAGGCAGCTGAAATGAGGGGTCGACGAGCATTCAGGGGGCTGTGGGCCGCAGCGGCGTGCGCCGCCTCCGTGCTCGGTCCAGCGTCCTCCGCAGGCGGTGCGATCCGCGACGACAGCGCCTGGCTGCAGGCGAAGCTCGACGCCGGCGGCGCCGTCTTCCTGCCGCGGCTGCCGGACGGCAAGTGCTACGCGACGCGCGGGCTCTGGGTCTCCCGCGACGACACGACGGTCACCTCGGACGGTGCTTGCATCGTCGCGCTCGGCCCAGGGGAAGGCCGCATCCCAAGAGGGGACGGAACCTTCGTCACCGCAAACGCCGTCTTTTTTGTCGATCACTCGGACCTGCGGAAGCCGCTGCCGGTACGCATCGCGATCAGCGGGCTGCACATCACGGTTCCGGCAGGCAAACGCATGCACGGCATCAGCGTCCTCGGACACGAGGTGACGCTGACGAGCCTCACCATCGACGGCTCACCGCTCACCGACGTTCGGATCGGCGCCGGGACGAAAGGATCCGGAGGAATGAGCGGCCGGATCGCGGTGACAGACTCGACCCTCTCCGGCGGACTGCGCGACGTCGTCTCCGTCTTCGGGCCGGTGGGCCTTCGCGTCGAAGGAAATGTCCTCTCGGGTGCGCGGGGGAAGACGGCCGCCGGTCTGCATATCCGAGCCGCGGACCGCGGCCAGCCGACACTCGATGTACATGTCACCGGCAACAAGGTCGCAGCCAACAGCGGGCCGGGGATCTTCCTCGATCTTGCCCCCGCGAACGGTTTGCCGGTTCTGGCGTCGGGGATCGAGATCGCGCGCAACGAGATCATCGGGAACGCGCGCGAGGCGCCCAAGGTCCGGCGCGGCGGCGTCGTCCTCGCCGGTGGGCAGAGCGACGGCAAGGGTCAGATCGTCGTCCGCGAGAACGTCTTCCGCGGCAACCGCGGGCCCGACTTGCTGCGGAGGAAGGGACCTCCTGCCAACATCAAGGCCGGGCCCAGGAGCGTCCCGCCGCCCTCGACCGCTCCAGTGCGTGACGACACCGCGTGGCTCCAGGCGCGGCTCGACCGGGCGGGGGGAACGATCTTCCTGCCGAAGCTCCCGAACGGCGAGTGCTACGCAACGCGAGGCCTCTGGGTCTCGCGCGACGGGACGACAATCACCTCTGACGGGGCGTGCATCGTCTCCCTCGGGCTCGGCCCAGTCCGGCTGCGCTCGATCGACGGCGACCCGATCGCCGCGAGCGCCGTCTTCTTCGTCAACCGCTCGACGCCCTCGAAGCCCGCTCCGGTGCGCATCTCCATCTCGAACCTGCGGATCGTCGTGCCGGAGGGCCAGTCGATGTACGGCGTTGCTGTCTTCGGCCACCAGGTCACGTTGAGTCACCTCGACATCGGCGGGTCGCCGAAGGACGACGTCACGATCAGCGGCCGCGGCAACGGCAACTCGTATGCGGGGAGCATCTCCATCATCGACTCGACGCTCAGCGGCGCAAGCCGCAACGCAGTCTCGGCCACAGCCGTCATCGGGCTGCGCATCGAACGAAACACGATCGTCGGGGTGCGCGATTCTCCGCCCGGTCAGCCCGCGGCAGGGATCGACGTCGAGCCGGACGACCGCGGCCAGCCCGCGCTCGACGTGAGAATCGTCGGGAACACGATTCTGGACAACGCGGGGCCCGGAATCCTGCTCGAGCTCGAGCCGAACGACGGGCCGGCGGTGGTCGCGACGGCACTCGAGATCAGCGGCAACACGATCTTGCGGAACTCTGCGAAGCGAACGCCGCCGAAACGCGGCGGGATTGTCCTCGCCGGCGGACAGGACGGCGGCCAGGGGACGCTGGTCCTCCGGGACAACGTGATCCGGGGAAACGGTGGCCCGGGGATCCTCGAGAGCCGGCTCAGGCTGCTGGTGGACTCGGCCGGGAACGACGTCAGCGGCAACGAGACGGCGTAACCGGCAGTCGGGCTCTGCTCCGGTATGCGGCCTCCCCCGAATCGGGGAGGGCGCGATCCGCAAATCGGCACGAGGCCGCGATCCGCTTCAGTAATGGCGAGGTAGGCCGCCCGCCGGGAAGGTCAGAGGGATGCTTTTGCGGCCACGAATTCTCGTTCTGCTCCTCCTTACCCTCTCAGTGATGGCGAGCGCCCCCGCCGCGTTTGCGCGCGGCGGGAACTACTCCTTCGACGGCGGCACCCCCGCTCAGCGCGCTCAGGTGGACAAGGCCCTCTCGGCCAGCTCGTTCGATTGGAGCGTCGTCCGGAGTCAGGTGACGATCCACATTGGACGCAACCTGGACTCTCACGCGACGCCGGGCGATGTCTGGCTCGACGCGCGGCTGCTCGACTCCGGCCGCTTCTCCTGGGGCGTCGTCCAGCACGAGTTCGCCCATCAGGTCGATTTCTTGC
>DAINSN010000101.1:0-9012 GCA_036741295.1 Gaiellaceae bacterium | reverse complement strand
TAGCGCTGTGACCTCAACCAGTCCGCGATCCGGGCCCCGACTTCCTCGCCGGCGTCCTCCTGAAGGAAGTGACCGGCGCCGGTTACGGTCTGGGCCGGCTCCGCACCTGGGATGAGGTCGGCGATCCGCTCTGCCACCCGTGGCGAGAAGATCGGGTCGGAGTCGCCGAATAGGACAAGCGCAGGTTTCTGCCAGCTTCGCAGCGCCTCACGCACGCGAAGCATCGTCTCCGCGGCCGGATGATCGGGCTCGGTGGGCACGAGCTCCGGAAACGTCAGTACGCCTGTCTTGGAGTCCGGCGTCGGGAAGGGTGCGTCGTAGCCGGCGACGATTTCCTCTGACAGCTGCCCGGTGCAGGTGATCTGCACGAGCCTTCCCGGCTGAAAGTCGGTGCCGACACTGCGCACCAGCTCGCGAAAGCGGAGCCAAGTATCCGAAGGCGGGCGCCCGGAATAGATCCCCGTGTTCATGACCACGAGCCCCGCTACCCGCTCCGGTCTGGTCGTCGCAAGCCGGAAACCGAGTGGGCCGCCCCAATCCTGCATCACCACGGTGATCCGCCTCAGATCGAGCTCCTCGACGAGCAGCTCGAGAGCCCCATAGTGCGCGTCGTAGGTGTACCACTCGCGGTCAACCGGCTTGTCGGAGCGGCCGAAGCCGACGTAGTCGGGAGCGACGACTCTCGCGACCGGCGCCAGCTGTGGGATCACCTTGCGGTAGAGGAACGACCACGTCGGCTCTCCGTGCAACAGCAGCACGGGATCGCCCTCACCTTCATCGACGTAGTGCATCCGCAGTCGGTCGATCTCGGCGTAGTGCGGCGCGAATGGATAGTCCGGCAGATCGGAGAAGCGCTCGTCGGGCGTGCGGTAGACGTTCACTCGGAGAGGAAATCCAACACGAGCCGGTTGAACGTTGGCGGATCCTCCAGCGGGAGGTTGTGTCCAAGGCCCGGAAGCTGGATGTAGCGCGCGTTCGGCAGCCGCGACGCAAGCATGCGCCCGTTTTCGACCGGGACGACCACGTCGGCGTCACCGTGCAGGACGAGTGTGGGCGCCTCGATTCGCTCCACCTCGCACCCCCGGTTGTAGAACCCGTAGCAGGCCTGCAGGTGCGCATCGAGCGTGACGTCCGGCGTCGGATGCTCCCGCCGCGCCGCCAGGACCTCCTCGAACCGCTCGGGGTTCCGCTCGGTCCAGCCGGGCGAGAACGTCATCGGCATCGTCGTACGTCCGTACTCGTCGAACGGCAACCCGACGGCGGCTGCGTATGCATCACGCACGCCTTTCGGACGTGGCACGCGGTCGGAACCGCCGGCGCCGGTCGCGGCCAGGACGAGTGACCGAACGAGCTCCGGTTCGGCGAGCGCGAGGGTAAGCGCGGTGTAGCCGCCCATCGACAGCCCGACGACGTGAGCCCGCCGTCCAGCAAGGATGTCTGCAGCATCGCGCGCGAGCTCGTCGATGCCGTACGGCTCCTCCGGGACGCGCGAGCGGCCGGTGCCACGCGCGTCGAATGCGATCGTTCGGTAATGCTCCGCAAAGACGGGAATCTGCTCGCGCCACGCCCACATCGACTGGCCGAGCCCTTCGATCAGCAGCAGCGAGTCGCCCTCGCCGTGCTCTTCGACGTAAAGCCGCTGCGTCGGGGCTTCGCGCATGGTACGAACGCTATGACATGCGCGCCACGGAGGTAGCCGCTGGAATCGTCAGGTTCACATTCGAGCTGCCGCTCGGCATCGACCACGTCCACTGCTACGCGCTACGCGCAGCGAGCGGCGGCTGGACCGTCGTCGACACGGGCCTCGGTGTCGACGATGCGCCGGCGAGGTGGGATGCGGCACGTCGCGAGCTCGACGGTGCGGTCGAGCGGATCGTGATCACCCACTTCCATCCCGATCACGTCGGCGCGGCGGCTGTGCTTGCCGACCTCACCGGCGCCCCCGTTTTCCAAGGGCGCGAAGACTACGCCCAGTGCGTGAGCGCGTGGGGGCCCGAGCGCTCGCCGGACCGGCTGGTCGCATACATGCTCGAGCACGGACTGCCGGCTGAAGCCGCCGACGAGATGCGGCGCGAGAGCGGCACGCTCGCGCGGCTTGTCAGATATGCGCGCGACCCGGAGCCGCTGGTCCCCGGTGAGCACGTCGACGCCTGGGAGATCCTGCATCTGCCGGGACATGCCGACGGTCACCTCTGCCTGCTGCGCGACGGCATCCTGATCGCGGGCGACGCACTGCTGGCGACCATCAGTCCGAACGTCGGTCTCTACGCCGAGTCGCGCCCTGACCCACTGGGCGACTACCTGAGCTCGCTCACGCGCATTGTCGAGCTCGCACCAAAGATCGCCTACGGCGGCCACGGACCGACGATCGAAGACCCAGCCGGGCGGGCGAGAGAGCTGATCGCGCATCACGACAGTCGCCTCGGCGTAACAGCCGCTGCAGTCGACGGCAACCCGCGCACCGCGTACGAAGTGTCCCTGCGACTCTTCCCCGGTGCATTGCCGAGCGTCCTGCGTCGCTTCGCTCTCGCCGAGACGCGTGCGCATCTGGAGTACCTGGCGCTGCGCGAACGGATCGGACGTGTGCTGGAGGGATCGACGGTCGCGTACGTCGCCGGCTGATATGTCTTCCTCAGTGAATGCAGACCGTGTCGAGGTGTTGGGCGACGCCGGCGAAGCCGGAGCTCGAGTTCTGACGCCGGAGGCGCTCGCCCTCGTCGCCGGCCTGCAGCGCGAGTTCAACGAGTCTCGGTTGGAGCTGCTGGCCGCGCGGGCGGAGCGGCAGAAGCGGATCTCCGCCGGCGAGTTGCCGGACTTCCTCGCGGCGACCCGAGCAGTGCGGGAGGACCCGGACTGGCGCGTTGCTCCGGCACCTCGCGATCTTCTCGATCGGCGGGTCGAGATCACCGGGCCCGTCGACCGGAAGATGGTGATCAACGCCTTGAACTCGGGCGCCAGGATGTTCATGGCCGATTTCGAGGATTCGAACGCGCCGACCTGGCGGAACTGTGTCGAAGGGCAGGCGAACCTGATCGATGCGGTCGAGCGCACGATCTCGCTGGATACCGGGGCGAAGCAGTACCGCCTGCAGGACGAGATCGCGACGCTGCTCGTCCGGCCGCGCGGCTGGCACCTGCACGAGAGCCACCTGCTGGTCGACGGCGAGCCTGTCTCGGCCAGCCTGTTCGACTTCGGCCTCTACCTGTTCCACTGCGGTCAGCGTCAACTCGACGCGGGATCGGGCCCGTACTTCTACCTGCCGAAGCTCGAGTCCCACCTCGAAGCGCGTCTGTGGAACGACGTCTTCGTCTTCGCCCAGGAGCAACTCTCGATTCCGCGCGGGACGATCCGGGCCACCGTCCTCATCGAGACGATCCTGGCCGCGTTCGAGATGGACGAGATCCTCTACGAGCTGAGAGAGCACTCCGCCGGGCTGAACGCCGGCCGTTGGGACTACATGTTCTCGATCATCAAGAAGTTCAGCGACCGGCCGGAGTTCGTGCTCCCGGACCGCCCGCTGGTAACGATGAGCGTGCCGTTCATGCGTGCCTACACGGAGCTGCTCGTCAAGACCTGCCACCGGCGCGACGCACATGCGGTCGGTGGAATGGCCGCGTTCATCCCGAGCCGTCGTGACCCCGACGTCAACGAGATCGCGCTCACGAAGGTGCGAGAGGACAAGCTGCGCGAAGCGGGCGACGGCTTCGACGGGACCTGGGTCGCGCACCCCGATCTCGTTGACGTTGCGATGAGCGTGTTCAACGACGTGCTCGGCGAGCGACCGAATCAGGTCGACAGGCAGCGCAACGAGGTCTCGGTCGCAGCCGGTGATCTGCTGGACGTCGCCGCTACACCCGGCGAGGTCACCGAGGAGGGTGTCCGCCTCAACGTTTCCGTCGGGATCCAGTACATCGCCTCCTGGCTGAACGGGGTTGGGGCGGCCGCGATCAACGACCTGATGGAGGACGCCGCGACCGCCGAGATCAGTCGCTCGCAGATCTGGCAGTGGGTCCGCCACGGCCGTGTCAGCCGCGAGCGGGTGCTCGAGCTCGAGCGTGAGGAGCTCGAGAAGCTCGGCCCGGGGTACGAGGCCGCGGCGGAGGTCTTCGCGGAAGTCGCGCTTGCCGATGAGTTCGCCGAGTTCCTGACGCTCCCGGCTTACGAGCGGCTAACGGCAAGTGAGGATCTCGGATCCGAAGGTTCGTAGGATTGGATCCAAGAATGGCGTTACAGGCCGTTTGACAGCCAGATGAGGGGTATGTAGGATCCGAAAATTCCTCCGTCGAATCCGAAAGGATCCGAATCATGGCCGATCCAGTTCTTCAGATGAACCTGCCCTCGGTCGTCCCGGAGCATCTTTTCCTCGCTGTCGTCCCAAAGCCGCGGGAGAACTACGTCCAATGCACGGCCGAGACCGCCGAATGCACGTGCCCCGAGTTCTGTGAGCGGGACCACGATCGTGATTGACGCCCGAATCCAATCCGGCACGGCCGAGCTCGCAGACCGCTGGGCCGAGGACTCGCGCTGGTCTGGGATCCTCCGGACCTACGAAGCCGAGGACGTCGTCCGCCTGCGTGGCTCTGTCGTACCGGAGCACACGCTCGCGCGCCTCGGCGCGGAACGACTCTGGCAACTGCTCGCGGACGAGGATTACATCGCGGCGCTCGGCGCGCTCAGCGGTGGGCAAGTCGTTCAGATGGTGAGAGCCGGATTGAAGGCGGTCTACCTGTCCGGGTGGCAGGTGGCCGCGGACGCGAACCTCGCCGGACACACGTACCCCGACCAGAGCCTCTATCCCGCGAACAGCGTTCCCACGGTCGTCCGCAGGCTGAACAACGCGTTGCTGCGCTGTGACCAGATCGACTGGGCCGAAGGACGCAACGGAACGGACTGGCTCGCCCCGATCGTCGCGGACGCGGAAGCGGGATTCGGCGGAGCGCTCAACTCATTCGAGCTGATGAAGTCGATGATCGAGGCGGGTGCAGCCGGCGTCCATTTCGAAGACCAACTCGCGTCCGAGAAGAAGTGCGGACACCTGGGCGGCAAGGTGCTCGTCCCGACGAGCCATTTCGTCCGTACGTTGACGGCCGCGCGTCTGGCTGCGGACGTGCTCGATGTCCCAACCGTGCTCATCGCGCGCACGGATGCGCTGAGCGCCTCCCTGCTGACGAGCGACGTGGATCCCGCGGACGCAGAGTTCCTCACCGGTGAACGCACGGCGGAGGGCTTCTTTCGCGTTCGGGACGGGCTCGAGGCGGCGATCGCACGCTCCCTCGCGTATGCGCCGTACGCAGACGTGCTGTGGTTCGAGACCTCGATGCCGGACCTAGGTGAGGCGCGTGCGTTCGCCGAGGAGATCCACAAGGACTTCCCTGGCAAGCTCCTCGCCTACAACTGCTCACCGTCGTTCAACTGGAAGCGGCACCTCGACGAGGGGCAGATCGCGACGTTCCAGCAAGAGCTCGGCGCGATGGGGTATCGGTTCCAGTTCATCACGCTCGCCGGGTTCCACTCCCTCAACGCCGCAATGTTCGAGCTTGCGCGCGGCTATGCGGTCAACGGCATGTCGGCCTACGTCGAGCTGCAGGAGCGCGAGTTCGCCCTCGAAACGGACGGCTACACGGCTACGCGTCATCAGCAGGAGGTCGGAGCCGGCTACTTCGATCGCGTGACTGCAGCAGTGTCCGGCGGGGAATCCTCGACGCTCGCCCTCCATGGTTCTACGGAGGAAGCACAGTTCAGCGAGGAACGCGTCTGAACGCGCCGTCGGCGTACAGTTCCGGAGAAGTGGACGGCCTCGGAACCAAGGCCGACGACATCGCGCTCGAGATCGAGGAGGCGATCGTCTCCGGCGAGCTTGCGCCGGGTGAGGTGCTACGCCAGGACAAGCTTTCCGAGCAGTACGGCGTCAGCCGAACTCCGGTCCGTGAGGCGCTGAGGCGGCTCGCCGCACTCGGGCTTGTCGAGTTCGAACCGAATCGCGGGGCCCGCGTGCGGACGTTGTCGCGGGAGGGCATGAGGGAGGCGTTCCTCGTGCGCGCCGAGTTGGAGGCGCTCGCGACCGGCATCGCGGCGGCGAAGATCACGAAAGCCGACCTCGACGAGCTCGAAGAGGCGGAGAAGCGCTTTGCACGAATGTCTCGCGCGATCCGCGCACGCGAACCGGGAGGTGACCGGCGCGTGCTGACGGCGGAGTGGATGCACGCGAATCACGGGTTCCACGACGTGATCTACCGAGTCGCCGACGTGCCGTTCATCGAGCAGATGGCCAAGAGCGCTAGGCGGACGTTCTCCGGGCCGGCGATCTGGGCGCCGGGGGACGAGACGATCGACGAGCTCTACGCCGACAACGAGCGGCAGCACCGTGCGATCCAGGCGGCGCTGGCGGCAAAGAGCGTGGACGGCGCTCGAGCGCTCGCGCACGCACATGTCCTCTCCTCGTTCCACCTCCTGGAGTCGATCCTCGAGCAGGTTGGCGTCCGCCCTTGGTCGAGCGAAGTCCGGCCCGGCTCCGCCGGGCCATGATGACTTCGCTCGATTTTGGCTCGATCCGAAGCGTTCGGTAGCCGACGCCGGCGAAGCCGGCATCGGCGACGAGCAAGTGGCTTGGCGTATGTCTGTGCTTGACTAGCCGCCGTGGAGGGGGCTACGCGCTGCGCGGTCGTGACGGGAGCGGCAACCGGGATCGGTCGTGCAACCGCGCTCGCTCTGGCAAGAGATGGATACGCGGTCGCCCTGGTCGGCCGCCGCGCTGAACCGCTCAAGCAGCTCGCGATCGAGCTTGGCGAGAACGGCGGGCACGCGTTCGCGGCTCCTGCGGACGTCACGTCACGTGAGCAGGCCGGGGCCGCTATCGGCGCGGCGGTCGAGCACTTCGGCGGCATCGACGTACTCGTCAACAACGCTGGAGTGGGGGACAGCGCGGCGTTGCTCGACGCGTCCCTCGAGCGCTGGGAGGAGACGCTGCGGATCAACCTCACCGGAGCGTTTCTGACAACACAGCTCGCGCTGCCGCACCTGATCGAGCGCCGCGGCGCCGTTGTCAACGTCGCCTCGGTCAACGGCATCCTGGCCGGGCCCGGCTGGACGTCGTACTGCGTGTCGAAGGCGGGTCTGATCATGCTCGCGAAGTGCGTCGCGAACGATTACGGCCGCAAGGGCGTTCGCGCGAACGCCGTCTGCCCGGGTTGGGTGCGGACACCGATGGGCGACCACGACATGGATGAACTGGGGCGAGCGCATGGAATCGACCGCGAGGGCGCCTACGAGTTGGCGCACCGGCAGCACCCGCTTGGCCGTCCCGCGCAGCCCGAGGAGATCGCGGACGTGATCGCGTTCGTCGCCTCTCCACGCGCCGCGTACGTCACCGGCGCCACGGTCATGGTCGACGGCGGCACCAGCATCGTCGACCCGACCGCTTCCTAGGACGGAGTTCCTGCGAGCGCCCGCCGCGCCTCCGGGCTGAGCGGCGCCGGTCGGCCGTCGGCGTCGACGTGGACGGCGGTATGGCGGCCGCGGATGCAGACCTCGCCGTCGAGGCGGCGGATCTCCCAGCCGTAGGTGATCGAGCTCGTGCCGACTTTCTCCGGGGCGAGCTCGACCTCGAATTCGTCTTCGAAACGCAGGACCGCTAGGTACTCGGCCTCGACGGCACGCCGCGGATAGTTGCCCCAGTTATCCAGGAGCCCGAGCGACCGTATCAGCGCTGTCTCCGCGGCCTCCGCCCAGCGGAATGCCGCAGTGAAGTGGATCCGGCCGCCCGCGTCCGTGTCGATCCACGCGACCCGCGATTGGGAGATGTGACGAGGCGAGACGTCGTCGATCACGGCGCATTAGAGCACGCTGCGCACAGCGGAAGGACTATCGTGCGCGCGCCGTGGGCCGCCTTCGTTCTCCACACGACCGCGAGATCGTCCGCCTCGCGCTACCGGCACTCGGCGCGCTGGCGGCGGAGCCGCTTTACGTCCTCGTCGACACGGCGATCGTCGGACACCTCGGCCGGCCGCAGCTCGCAGCCCTGGGACTCGCGGGAACGGTGCTGGCGGGGGCATTCACGATCTTCAACTTCCTCACGTACGGCACGACGGCGGTCGTCGCGCGTGCTTCCGGCGCCGGGGAGCAGGAGCGCGCAGCCCGGCTAGCTGCTCAGGCGCTCTGGCTCTCGCTCGGGATCGGCGCGCTCGTGCTGGTCACTTGCGAGGCGCTCGCCGGCCCACTCCTGCAGGGTCTTGGGGCGCACGGCAAGTCAGGTGACTATGCGGCGACCTACTTCCGGATCGCGGCGATCGGCCTGCCGGCGGCGCTCGTAGCACTGGCGGGACAGGGTTACCTGCGCGGTGTCTCCAACATGCGCCGGCCGCTCGAGATCGTCGTCATCGCGAACGTCGCGAACGCCATCCTGGAGGTCCTGTTCGTCTACGGGTTCCACTGGGGCATCGCCGGCTCCGCTGCGGGAACGGCGATCGCCCAGACAGGCATGGGCGTGGCTTTCGGCGTCGAGTTGCTGCGACCGCACGCCGACTCGAGGCGGCCGAGCCTGCAGGCGATGCGCCCGATGATGCGCGTCGGCCGGCAGATCTTCGTGCGGACGGCTGCCCTGTTTGCGTCCTTTCTCGTCGCAGCGTCGGTATGCGCGCGCATGGGCGACCCGCAGCTCGCGGCACATCAGATCGCGTCGCAGCTCTTCTTCTTTCTCGCGCTCGTCTTGGACTCGGTCGCGATCGCGGGCCAGGTGATCGTCGGCCGCATGCTCGGCGCCGGGGATCCCGACAACGCCTACGCGTCGGCCGTGCGGATGATCGGGTGGTCGGTGGCGGTGGGCGCGGGGTTCGCGATCGTTCTGCTGCCGCTCGCCCATGTTGTGCCGCGCGCCTTTACGAGCGATCCGGCAGTGCTACACGAGGCAGCGGCCCTCTGGCCCTATTTCGTGCTGATGCAGCCGCTTGCCGGAGCGGTGTTCGCGCTCGACGGGATCCTGATCGGCGCAGGCGACACGTCGTACCTGATGTGGTC
>DAINSN010000100.1:0-9077 GCA_036741295.1 Gaiellaceae bacterium | reverse complement strand
CCGGAACCGAAATAGCAGGTCGTGATGGGCTTAGAAATGGGCGCTAGTTGGCGCCCATTTCTATTTCCCGACCATCCCAGTCAAACTCGCGCCGGGACGACTATGGGTAAGACTCACGGCGCCTACTCGAGACGAGCGGGCTGTGCGCGCGCCGCACCACGAAGCTCGCCTCGTGCCCGCGCACGCGGGCCTGCTCGAGCTCGTCGGCGTCGAGCGCGCCGATCCGCTGCAGCAGATCGAGTTCGTCACGGAGGTGGGTACGCATCATCTCGGGGCCGTCCGTGGCGATCGTGAACTGCACGCCGTGGTCGACGAAGGCGCGGAAGGTCTCGCGGATCGCGTCCTCGTCGGGCAGCGCCTTCGTGAGCAGGTTCGAGGTGGGGCAGATCTCGAGCACGATCCCGCTGTCCGCCAGCTCGCGCATCAGCTCGGGGTCGCCGGGCGGAGGCTCAAGTCTTCCTGATGCGCTCGACACCTGACGGGTGGCTCGTCGCCGGTCAGGGCGTGGAGAGTCCGCCCGAGCCGGGCTGGCCCCCGACGCCAGGGCACGCGACCTACTAGCGGTCGCAACTCGTCACCCCGGGCAAGGCTAGAGGACGTGGGCGGCCTGAAGAATGACTTTTGGCCTCGGTGAAGAATTGGGTCCGCCTATGACCCCAGCACACGTCCTCAAGCCCGGGATGCTCTACCGCGGCGACAACGTGAAGATCCTCAAGCAGATGCCCGCCGAGAGCGTGGACCTCGTCTACCTCGACCCTCCGTTTTTCTCGAACCGGAACTACGAAGTGATCTGGGGAGACGAGGCCGAAGTCCGCAGCTTCCTCGATCGTTGGTCAGGTGGCATCGAGGTCTACATCGACTGGATGCGCGACCGGATTCTTGAGCTTCACCGCGTCCTAGCCCCGACGGGAAGCCTCTACCTGCATTGCGACTGGCACGCGTCGCACTACCTCAAGACGATGATTGACGAAGTCTTCGGCTACCGGAACTTCCAGAACGAGATCGTCTGGTACTACCGGGGCGGCGGCGTCTCCAAGTTCCGCTGGGGCCGACGCCACGACGTGCTGCTCTACTACACGAAGTCGCACAAGAAGGGCGAGTGGACGTTCAACGTGGACCCCGTCCGCATGGAGTATTCGCCCGAGTCACAGGAGCGCCTCAAGTACAAGGCGCGGTCGTTCCGCGGCGACAAGGTCTATGAGGGATACCGCCCAAACCCGCTCGGCAAGCACCCCGACGACGTCTGGTCGATCCAGCCGCTCATGCCCTCGAACCGCAAGCGGCTCGGCTACCCCACGCAAAAGCCCGAGGACCTGCTCAAGAACGTCATCCTCGCCTCGTCCAACCCCGGCGACCTGATCCTTGACCCGTTTTGCGGGTGCGGGACCACGCTCTCGGTCGCCCAGCAGACGCAGCGGGATTGGGTCGGCATTGACATCAGCCCTCGCGCGATCGACGTGTGTGAAGACCGCCTCAAAGCGTTGGGGATCAGGCCCGAGATAACCGGGATGCCCACAACGGTCGAAGACCTCTCGTCGTCTGAGATGGGCTGGCACGAGTTCCAGAATTGGGTCTGTCACCAACTCCACGCGACCGTCTCGGTCAAGAAGTCCGACGACTACGGCGTGGACGGGCGCATGATTCTCACGCACGACCCGATCCAGGTGAAGCAACACCAGGTGGGCAGGCCCGACGTGGACGCCTTCCAGACGGCGATGGAGCGGGCGGGAAGCGACCGAGGCGTCATGGTCGGACTCGGCTTCAGCAAGCAGGCGCGCGAGGAAGTCGCGCGGGCGCGTCGGCGCAAGAACATTGAGATCATCTTCTGCGAGGCCGAGTCGCTACTGAAGTCTGAGCAGCGCCAGCACATCGTCCAACAGCTTCAGCCCGGTGACGAGCAGCTCGGCATTGACGAGATCCTCGCCGCGATGGTTCCGAAGCAACAGATCCCGGTCGAAGACCTGATCGCGAGCGAGCTACGGCGACAGCGGGCGGGAGCGAGCTAACGGGACGTGTCCGGAAGGGCCTCTAGCCGCCGCTCCTGAACCGTCGTAGGCTCCACCGTGGGCCGGGAGGAGGGAAGCGTCTGCGGCGTTCGGCTCGCCGCCCGGCCGCCGCGCACTACTATCCCGCTCGCGCATGGGGACCGCGCTCGTCGCTCTGGTTGCTGGCGCCTTGGGCGCTGGCATCGCGGGGCTCCTTCAGCTCCGCCGTGACAGAGTTGAGAGTCTGCGACAGCGGCAACTGGATGCCGCCGACGAATTCGCAGCGGCCGCGTCGCGCGTGCTTCTTCAGGTGAAGCTGCTCGTCCTTGACGCCTATCCCAAGGAAACCACCGAGACGAATATGGAGAGATGGCTGCGCGAAGCGACAGCCGTCAGGGATCGGTTCTTTGACGAGGTCCGCGAAGTCGCTGGCCACGTCTCGCGCGTCGAGCTGCTATTCGGCGTGAAGTCGCCCGCTTCGTTTGCGGCGTTGCAGACGATCTACGACCTCGGGGTGATGGCGAAGTCGCTCCAACCGCCGCTCAACGAGGAGGACCTCCGACGAGGACGTCTCTCACGCAGCCCCCTAGCCCAATGGGAACCGGGTAGGAGGCGCCGGGCGAGGCGAGACGGGCATCGCACTCCGAAGCGCCCGAACGCAGCGGAGAACGTCGCTCCGTCGCGCGCCGAGCTCGCGGGCGACCGCGTTCGCCGTCGCGTCGGGCGTGTCGCGCAGGATCGCGGCGGCTCGCTCAACGAGTTCGAGCCGGTCGGCGCGTGGACGGCTCACGCCGGCGTGGCGGAGAGGGCGAGCGCCACCAGGGTCGGTTTCACCCCCTCTCGACCCTGCGACGCTCCTAACACGACTGCGCTCTGACGGCGCCGCGTGGCGGCCACGCCCCGGAGCCGCCGGGGACGGGGCCGCCGCGGAGCGCCGTTCAAACGTCGTCCTCGCCGTCGACCCATTGGTAGACGAGCACGTATTCGCCGCCGCCTCCCTCCTGCGGGCGGAAGCGCACCGGCCACTTCGCGCAGCCGCAGGAATGAAAGCCGCCCGGCGCGGCCGCGTCGTACGGGCCGCCCACGCATTCGAGCTCGGCCTGCGGGTCCTCGAGCGACGGGAGGTCCCCGACGAGGTAGCGGGCCCGCTCGAGCGCGACGTGCTGCTCGCGCTCGGCCTGACGCGGCGCCCGTCCTGCGAGCCAGACGCTGCGGCTGCCCGAGTCGTCGAGGAAATTCGCGCTTTCCGTCACCCTCGCGCCTTCCGTTGTGCCGCCTGCGCTTTGACGCTGCGCGACAGGGCTTCGAGCGTCCCACGGGTGACCCGGGTTCCCTCTGCAAACCGGAGCCCCACAAACCCGAGCCCCGCGGCGGCGGTGTCGAGCTTCTCGCCGGAGAGCTCCTCCCGGGCCGCCCGCGAGCGTTCCCGCAGGACGTCGAGGCCGTAACCGATCGGGGGTAGCCGCGTCACGACTTCTCCTCGATGCGGAGCTCGCGCGTCTCGACCGAGCCGACGACCTTGCCCGCCGCGTCGCGCTGGATCTCGCAGACGAGCCAGATCGGGTGGCCCGCCTCGTCGAAGGCGGGCCGGTACGACCGCCAGGGGCGCCCCCGCTCGTCCCGCTCGAGCTCGACGACCACTTCCCCGTCCTCGGCTTCGGGTGGCTGGACGATGGTGCCGTCGTCGGGACGGGCTGTGTCGGCCGCGAGCGCGGCGGTCAGCTCATCATCGAGCCGACCGACCTCGAGCGCGACGGTCAACGCGGTCAGCGCCTCGACCTGTCCGACGAGCCGAGCCTTCCCGCCTTCGAGCTCCGCGATCCGGGCGCGGAGATCACGTTCCCCGGCCTCGATCCGCGCTTCGAGCTCGGAGAGCCGCTCGACGTTGGCCGTGTTCGCGACAGTAGACGTGCCGACCTGCCGCTCGAGCGCCGCACGCTCATCGACGAGCGAGCGCAGCAGGTGGACGGCGGCGGAGTCCTGCTCCCGTGCTCGGTCTGGCTGCGTTGTCCGCACCAGGCAGCTACGCGCCGAGTCGAAGCGAACGCCGTGGACGAGCGTCCCGTCCGCCCGCCGGACCTCCCCCGTGGCGACGTCGACAACCCCGCGAGGTCGCCGACGCCGTGACACGGCGCTGGCCGTCACCGCAGGGGGTGTCCGAGTCCGGCGCGTCCCGAGGACGTCACGTACCCACACCGGCACCCCGGCGAGCGGGTCAAGTGCCGCCTGCGGCTCCTCCCCCGCCGCCCGTGCGACGAGGGCGGCGAGCAGCCGGTCCTGGTCGCCGAGATCCCGCACGAGCATCCCCCGTCCGACGTCGAATCTCACACCATCGACAACGCGGCCGGATGCGGTGATCGTCTGACTGCCGCGGGCGTCGATGGTCACCGCGACGCGCGGTCGGGCCCGCGCCGTCACGATGCCCTCCGCAGCGGCGACGCCGGGCCGTGGCTGACACGGACCTCGTTGCCCTGCCGGTCGACCTCGAGCCACTCGACCCGGGCGAGGTTCTCGAGCGAAGCGCTCTCGCCGCGCAGCGCCTCATCCGGGTTATGGACGGGAGCGACCACGCCGAAGTTCGCCGAGAGGACGAGCACAAGCGCGTCGCCGTCCTGCTCGAACCTCGCGGCCGTCGAGAGCACCGCACCGCTCTCAAGCTGCACCGCCAGGTACAGGTAGACGGCGAGATCCTCGGCCCAGATCGCGCCGCGCCGCAGATTCTCGAGCAACTGGTCGCGGCCGAGATTCAGGCAGCCCTCGACGGGCGCACGAGCAGCGGGCCGACGTGCGCGCTCGACGAGTCCGGCGAGCTTCGGCTGCGCCGCCGCGTCCTCGCGAGCCCGATCGAAGTAACCCGGCTCCTCGCCAGCAGCGACCGCGACGAGACGCTCGTACGTGCTCCGGTCACGATCGTCGAGGAAACGCGGGTCGTCGCGGCCGACTCCGGGCTCGGCGTCGGCCTGAATCTTTCGGGTCAGCGCGACGAGCTCGGCCCGATCTCCTTCGTCGAGCAGATCGAAGTCGATTCGCAGGCCGGTCGCCCGATGCACACTGGCTCGACTCGCACCGAGGGCGGCACGGTCGGGCTTGTGCGTCCTGTTTTTCTTTCTCGTTAGAGCGTTCATCGTTCCTCCTTTTTTGGGTTGACGAAATCCCTCGCCGCCTCGCTCACGAGACGAGTCACGAGCCAACTCGCCCGGCCCGTCCCCAAAGGCGACGTGCGGCGCTCCGCGACCGCCCGACAGCCGTCGAGATGGACGAACGCGTAGCCATGCCGTCGCCGCCACTCGACCCGTCCAGCCTGGATCGCCTCCGCGACGACCGTCTCGAGCGGCCGATCGCCCGACCACGCCGAGAGGGCGGCGGTAGCGGCGTAGACGAGAGGCCGCCGCTCGGCGGCGGACACGCTCACAGCCTCTCCCGGGTCGAGTCATAGACGGGGATGCCGAGCTGAGCTGCAAGTTCGTCGATCGAGTCGCGACGCGCCGACGTCTGCGCGATCCGCCGGGCGGGTCGCGTGGACTGGATCCGCGACGCCCGGCCCCCATCCGACGTCACCGTCGGGGGCATCTCCCCAATCTGTGCGCCCCGTCGACGGTCGAAGATCGAACCCCTCGGGACCGACGTCTTAAAGCCGCCTCCCGCCCCCCGGATCTTCCAGCACGCGAGCGCCAGCGCGGTCGCAAGGTCGCCATGCGACGAACCGAGACGACGGATCCGCACCGTCGCAGCTCCCGGCGTCGTCACCGTCTCGATCCGCCGGAGCTCAGCCAGCAACTCCGGCTCGTCGTACAACTCGAGCTCGCCCCCGTAGAGGCGGGTTTTCAAGTCGGCGAACATCTGGCTCTTCGACGAAGCCGAAGTCGGCACGATCGTCGCGTGCACACCGCGCCGAGCCAGGTGCTCCACCGCGGCGGTCGCATGATGCTGATCGGTGTAGAGGCGCCTGACCCCCTGCGCGAGACAGACGTCCGCGATCGCGTCCAGCGTCGGCCCGAATCCCAGCGGCCAACCGTCCGGCTTCCAACCCCGCGCCAGCACGAGCCGCAGGCGCTTCCGATCAGTCAGGTCACGCCCGACGATCGCGAGCGCAGTCGAGTCACTGACGAAGCCGAGATCGACAGCGGCGATCGCGTCGACGACCTTCCCCGGCCGCAGCTCCCGCCGCCGAGTAGCGGCGGCGGCGATCCTCGCCCCGTCGAGGAATGCACCGCCTGCGGCAACGAACTCCGCCCCGTACTCCGACCGGAAGCCCTCCGGGTCACGCTGACGCTCGATATCGAGCGCCGCCATCGACAGCGCAGGCCGAGCGTCCATCGTCGACGCGTGCGCTGCCACCGCCCCCGTCAGCTCGCCCGCTTCCGCCTTCCCATACAGGTCGGCAAAAAAACCGTCGACGCCGAACGGGCTCGACGCGACGATCACGCGCGCCGCCTCGCCGAACTGCGCCGTGCTCGGCACCAGGCTGCGATACACCGGCTCGGCCGCCTGATTGCCGTCCGTGTCGAGCATGTGCGCCGCCTCGTCGAGCAAGAGGCACGCGATCGGCCAACCGCGCCCACCGCGCGACGTGCACGGGAACGCCGCCAGCACCGTCCGGTTCGAGAACACGATCTCGTCGTCGGTGCTGCTCTTCACGAGCCCGGCGAGCAGCGGCGATGCCTCCACGATCGACCGCGCCTGATCGACGAAGATCCGCGCCTGCCGAAGATTCGTCGCAGCACAGACGGCGTAGCGCCGCTCACGCCGCCGCACATGCTCACCAAGCTCCGGCCGCAGGAGCGAGAACCACAGCGCGATCAACGCGCCGAGAAGCGTCTTGCCCGAACGTCGCCCCAGAGCCCAGACGTGCAGGAGGTCACCGGCCTCGACCTGCTCGAGCAGCTCCCGCTGCCGCGGGGTCAGCTCGACACCGAACAGATCGGGGTCGTCACACGCGGCAACGAGCCCGGACGAGAGCGACGGCGGCGGAACGCTAGCCCTCATCGCGCGCCTCCTTCGCGGCCAGGTGTTCGTTGAGTCGCTCGAACGGATCGCCGCTCACGTCGCGCAGGTACTCGCTGAGGCCACGCAAGGCGAGCCGCTCCGAGTTCAAGAGCGACACGTACAGGCGAGCGAAGCCGCGCGGGTTGCCGTCCGCGTCGAGCCAGCCCTCCCGGGCGGCGTAGTCGTCGAGCAGACCGAGCGCCGCAGCCGCCCGAGCCCAGTTCGCGAGCAGAGCGCGCCCGAGCGATTCGAGGTCGTTCTGCCGAAGACCGATTTGGCGCAGTAGCCGACGCTTCTCGACCGTCGCTCGACGAGTGATCTGGCGCTCGCTCGTGGCGCCGTGCCTGAGAGCAGCTTCGTTGCCCTTCTCGAAGCCCGTACAGCGCTGGCACGTGCAGTCCGGCCCGTGCTCGACCACCGCCTGCGTGGTCTCGCCGCTCACGTCGACCCCGCCTCGGCCTGAGAGACTGAGGACAGGCCGTTTCGCCGCTCAACCATGCGGGTGTGCGCCAGCCGTGCGCCAGTCACAGCGCGTCCTCGAGCGTCCGTGACGCCTCGCGTTCGAGCCACGCTTCGAGCTCGGCTCGGGCGACGAGCTTGACCGCGCCCCGGCGAACCCAGCGGAGCTCCGGGGCGATGTGCCGGGCGAAGTGGTCCGGCGACACGCCGAGGGCGAGCGCCGCCTCGCCCACGCGGAACGCGAGCCGAGGCAGCGTCGGTCCGGTCGCCAGCGCGCTCACGCCGCCGCCTCCTCGGGCGCGCACGCGGCGTCCACGGAGAACGCCTCCTCGGAGGCTGACAGGACGGCCAGTCCGCAAGTCCCTCCTAGGGCTGAGGCGCTGGCTGTCACGCGGCCTCTTCGTGGAGCCGCGCATCGAACGTGTCGACGAGCTCAGCGAGAAATGCCTGCTCGGCCTCGGGCAACGGACGGGAGGCGACCCAAGCGCGGACTTGGCGCCGCGCCGACGTTTCGGCGGCTGCATGGAGCTTCGACCACGGCGCCTCGTCACGCTCCACGCTGTTCGCGGCAACCAGGCCGAGCATGCGCTCTGTCACTGCATCGCCGCCGGCGCTCTCGCGCACGCGCGTCGTCTCTTCACCTACACGGTGGTCTAGCTCCTCCTCGATGCCGGGGTTGTCGTTCTCCTCTGCGTCTGTTCTCGTCTCTTCTACGGGACTGCCGCACGCAGGCTCGAGGGTAGACGCGCGCTCCCTCTCCCCATGCGGGAAAGCGGCATCCTGGAACTGCCGCACAGGGCTGGCCGTCTGCCGCATAGACGGGTCGTTGGATGCGGCAGTCGCTGACGCAGTGCCGTCCCGGAGGGCGCCAACGAGCTTGAGGATGTATGGCCTGCGCTGACGCTCCTGTACGGAGTAGTCGATCCAGCCAGCGGCCTTTAGAGCCTGCAGGTCACGCCGGAGCGTGTCGTCGCTTCGACCCCACTGGATCGCATCGGCGAGTGCAGCGACCGTGGTCGCAAGTTCGCCGGTCCGGTAGTCGGCTGCGCCGACGAGATACGCGACGAGCCCGAACTGATGAAAGGTCAGCTCGCCGCGTCGGACAGCCTCGTGGAGGCGCAGGGGCAACTGCGCGAAGAGATCCTGCGAGTCTGGCGCCCGTCCGCGTCCGCTCACGACGCGACGCTCCTCGCCACGGCGGGGGCGACGTGGGTCAGGCCGCTGCTAAGCGGCGGAGGTTCGTCGGATGGTTCGCCGGAAGCGGAGGGCGCGCGAGCCCGGGCCCGCCGCGTCCGGGTGGCCCGCGGCCGGGCGCCTCGCCGTGCTCGCCTGGTCGGCACCCACGCCGGCGTGGCGCAGCTCCGCGCTCGCGGCAGCGCCGGGACGACTCGGATATGCCCGCCGCCCATACGAATCGGCTCGCCGCGCTGGATCTTTGCGACGTCGGCGGCGAAGGGAGTCTCGAGCACCGCCTGACCTGTGCGCTCAAGCTCCGCCTCGATTTCGGCGGCGAGCGACGCGTCGAGGTTCGCCAGGTACAGCGGCGCGCGGCGGTTCCGCCCGGAGGCGTCCCGATATTCGACGTGAACCACGGCGCCGAAGTCGCATCGCTGGACCCGCGTACGCAGCAATTCGCAGCCAGGAAGG
>DAINSN010000099.1:0-9108 GCA_036741295.1 Gaiellaceae bacterium | reverse complement strand
CGGACGTGCAGGATCCGCTGGAGAACCGTCAACCAGGCCGTGACCGTCAGCAGATAGATCGCCCATTGCAAGACGCCCCATGGCGCCAGCACGAGGCCGGCCGTGATCACGACGACGCGCTCGGCCCGCGAGCCGAAGCCGACGTCGCCGCGGAGGCCTAGTGCCTCCGCCTTCGCGCGCGTGTAACTGACGAGGAACGATCCCGCGATCGCCGCGATCGTCGCGCCGAGCGCGACCTCATTGCCGTGGCGCGCGAAGATCAGCGCGATCGCGCCGAGCATCGCTCCCTCCCCGACGCGGTCAGTCGTCGAGTCGAGGAAGGAGCCGAACGGCGTGGTCTTGCCTCCGGCTCGAGCGAGCGCACCGTCGAGAATGTCGAGGATCGAGCCGACGACGAAGACGAACGCGCCGAGCCAATAGAAAAGGAGCTTGTCGTGGTCCTCGAAGTACACGACAACGGCCGCTGCGAGGCACAGTGAGACACCGGCGGTCGTGAGCGCGTTCGGAGTGACGCGCGTGCGTGCGAGGCCCACGATCGAACGGGACGCCAGCGTGCGCGCCCCGGTCGTGTAGCCCTGCTTGACGCGCTGCAACACGGCGGTTTCCCTCATGTTCTCGCCCATCGCATTCCTGCTATGGGAAAACTATAGCAGGCTTGCGATGACGCCCTTGACCCGCGCTCGGTAAACGATCGCGAGCGCGATCACCGCGAGCACGATGCCGGCGAGGACGTCGAGCCAGAAGTGGTTGCCGGTCGCCATCACGGCAAACCAGACCCACGCCGGCCAGAGCACCCAGACCGCCTTCCAGACCGGCCGCCTGACGAGGGACGCAAGAATGACTCCGGCGATCAGCGCGTCAGCGGCGTGCAGGCTCGGCATCGCCGCGTACGGATTCGACGCGAGCTCGACGAGCCCGCTGCCATGGTTCAGCCCGCCGAACTGGCTCAACGTGTCCGTAAAGCCCATCGACGTGAACAGGCGCGGTGGCGCGGTCGGCAGGAAGACGTAGCCGAACAGGCCGAGCACGTTCGCGAGCAGGATCGTGTTGCGGAAACGGATGAACGCCTCGTGGCGCCTGAAATAGACCCAGAGCAGCGCGAGGCCGACCACGGTGAACTCGGAGTTCCAGTACGTCCACGACACCAGCGTCTCGAGCACCCGCGAGGACTGTGTCCAGCCCTGCAACGTCAGCTCGCCGAGGCCCGCGAGACGCTGCTCGACGTCGATCACGCGCCAGCCGTTCGCAAAGGCGCGCGTGGGATCGCGGTCGGCCACGCCGCGCGCCACCTGGTAGGCCGCGAGAAAGCCGAACCAGATCAGCAGCTGATAGCCGAAGTCGGCGTAACCACGCGGAAATAGGCGCCTTCCGGCTGCAATGGCGGCGGTCATGACCTAGGAATTCTAAACGTCGCGGCTGTCATCCATCTTCCCCTTTTTCGGGCGCATAGGCGTACTAGTGTCTGGCTGTGAAGGCCGGACTTCTCGTGCTTGGTAGCACAATGCTCCTCGTCGGCCTCCTAGTCCTCTTTGAGATCGGCACTTCCGGCGGCAAGCATGATTCGCGCCATGTACTCGAGGCGCAGGAGCTTGCATGGATCGCTCGGTATTACAAATGGGAGGACGGCCCGGCCAAGCAAACGTGCGAAACCGCGGTTACGAGCGGCCCAGCCGACGGCCGATTGCCGGCTGCGCCGACCGAGTACCTGCGGCCGGTCGCGCAGCTTGCTCGGTCGGCTTGCCGCGGAGACATCCCCTGGGCACGGGCTCACCGGGCGGTTCGCGCGAAGCTCTATCTGAGTCGTCGATTGCCGCGAGGGCGCGGGGTGCTCACCGACAGTCACATCGATCCGAAGCTTGGTCGCGTGGCCAGCAAGCTTGCCGAGCGCAAAGTGCAAGCTCGCTGTTGGTCGACCGATGACTGGATCCGGGTCAACGAGGAGCGTCAGGCGATCACACAGCGCCCCGATTTCTGGGCGCAAGGGCTGGCTGAGCGGGAAGGCGTCATCCACCTCGACAACGAGTTCTGCCAGCCGCTCGCCCGTTTCTACGCCGGGAACCTCCCGTCGTCGAACCTTCAAAGGAGCGTCCTGGCGACCTCCCTTCTCATACTCGCGCACGAGGCCGAACACGAATACAACTTTTCCTTGTCAGAACCAGAAGTGGAGTGTTACGCCGTTCAGGACGTTCGCGATCTCGTTACGGAGGCTGGACGGACTGACAAGTTCGCGGCAGACATTGCCGCGTACGCATGGGATCTGAGCTACCTGCGGAACGATCCGGTGTATTCAACGAGCCGCTGTAAGAACGGCGGCCCGCTCGACATCTATCCGAAGAGCAACCTCTGGCCCTAGCCGCCGATCTGCGACATGGATCGGCTCGCTCTCACGAAGCCGGGGTCGTTGATCTTGTGTTTCAACTCCTTGTGACGCACGGCGAAACGGAGGAGCTCGATCAGCTCATCGTCGCCGGCGCCCTCGCGCAACGGCGTTTTCAGGTCCCATTCCCGTCGTGAGAAAAGGCACGTGCGCAGCTGCCCGTCGGCCGTGACGCGGATCCGGTCGCAGCTGGAGCAGAAGGGCTCGGAGACCGGATTCACGAATCCGAGCTCGCCGATCCCGTCCGCGAAGCGGAAGCGCCGGGACGTGGAGGAGGCCTTCGCGGGGAGCTCGACCAGAGGGCCGTGCTCGGCCTCGATGATCGCGCGGATCTCCGCGCCCGTCAGCACGTCGTCCTCGCGCCAGGCCTCGTCGGCGTCGAGCGGCATGAACTCGATGAAGCGGACGACGTAGGGCTTGCGCCGCGCCAGCTCTGCGAGCGCCGGGACTTCGGTCTCGGTGAAGCCCTTGACGGCGACGCAGTTGATCTTGATCGGCCGCAACTCGGGATGGCGTTCTGCTTCAGCCAGTCCGCGCAGGACCGCATCGAGCGCATCGCGTCGGGTGATCTCCGCGAAGCGCACGTGGTTCAGTGAGTCGAGCGAAACGTTGAGCCGCTTCAGGCCCGCCTCGACCAGAGGCCCCGCGAGCCGGTCGAGCAGGACGCCGTTCGTCGTCAGGGACAGATCACGGACGCCGTCGATTGCCGAGAGCATCCCGACGAGCACAGGCAGATCGCGGCGCACGAGCGGTTCGCCGCCGGTCAGCCGCACCTCGTCGACGCCGAGCTGCGCGAGCACACCGACGAGTCGCGAGATCTCCTCGAAGCTGAGGATCTCCTGCCGGCCGAGCCACTGCAGGCCTTCCGCGGGCATGCAGTAGGTGCAGCGGAAGTTGCACTTGTCGGTGACCGACACGCGCACAGACTTGATCTCCCGACCCCATGAATCGCGCAGCGGTTCCATGATCGTCACCTTAGCCCAAGGTTTTAAGGACAAACCATGGAGGAACATCCGGGCACCGACCCTCTAGAAGGAGGATCAGATGTCTGACAGCTGGTTGGTTCGAGGAGAAACTCCCGGCGGCGGCGGCGGCGGCGGCGGTGACGGCGGAGATGGCGGCAACGGCGGCGGCGGCACGGGCGGCGACGAGGGAGGCACCGAGTCCGCCTAGGTTCCACCGACTGGCTCGACGATCGCGAAGGCGCCTCAGCGGGCGCCTTCGCCGTATTCGGAGACAATCGCGCGGTGCCGGCTCTCGTTGCGCTGATCTTCGTCACGGCCGTCTGGGGCGTGACGTTCGTCCAGGTCAAGGACGCCGTCGCGATCTACCCGCTCTTCGCCTTCCTGGCGGTTCGCTTCGCTATCGCCAGCGCGACGCTCGCGTTCCCGGCGGCGAAGCGGGTGCGCGGGCTCGGCCGCGGCGGCGTCGCCGGCGGCGCGTTCCTCGGCCTGCTGCTCGCCGCCGGGTACGCGCTGCAGACGGCAGGGCTCGAGCGCACGACGGTCTCGAGCACGGGCTTCATCACTGGGATGTACGTCGTGCTCACCCCGCTGATCGCCCTGCTGCTCTATCGCGCACGCATTGGGCTTGCAGCTTGGGGAGGAGTGGTGCTCGCGACGGCCGGCCTGGCGATGCTCTCAGGGATTCACGCCGGCTCCGTCACCGGAGATCTCCTCGTGCTCGCTGCGGCGGCGGTGTACTCGCTCCAGATCGTCCTGATGGAGCGGTACGCCCCGCGGTTCGACGCGCTGGCCTTCACGTTCGTCGAGATGGCTGCGGCCTTTGTCGGGCTGCTCCTAGTCGCGCTCGCACTCGGCGACCTCGGCGTGCCGCGTGGCTGGACGGTGTGGGGCGCCCTGCTCGTGACGGGCGTGTTCGCGAGTGCGCTCGGATTTCTCGTCCAGACCTGGGCGCAGCGGCGCACCTCGGCGACGCGCACCGCGCTGGCGTTCTCGATGGAGCCGGTGTGGACCGCGTTCTTCGGCTACACCCTCGCGGGCGACCGGCTCGGCGCACTCGGCTGGGGAGGCTGCGCGGCGATCATGGCGGGCATCGTGCTCGCGGAGCCTGCGGCCGCCGCCGTGCTCGTCAACGTCGTCGCGAGTAGGAGAGGTTCACGAGGACGATCCCGACCCAGACGATGACGAGCGCCACCAGGCCCGACTGAACGATCGCGATCGCCGTGAGCGGGATCGCCGCGACGAGCGAAATGATCGTGAGCGCGAGGACCTTGTCAGCGCTGGCCGCAGGCGCGGGCTTGGTGAGTCGCTGCTCGATCCGCTCGATGAAGGAGTCGATCACGTGCGGCTCCAGGTCGGTCCCGAGCTCGCGGCGAGCCTCGATCGCGGCCTGAACGTCGTCCCTTTCCACCACGCCCGCAGTCTAGGACGCTGGCGGCCACTTGAACTTGATACGATGTGGCTTAGATTTTCTCAGTAGACCCACAAGGAAAGGCGAAACCAGGTATGGCAAAGACAATCGGCATCGATCTCGGGACGACCAACAGCGCGATGGCCGTGCTCGAGGGCGGCGAGCCGGCCGTGATCCCGAACGCCGAGGGTGGCCGCACGACGCCGTCCGTGGTGGCGTTCACGAAGGACGGCCAGCGGCTCGTCGGGGCGCCTGCGCGGCGCCAGCAGGTCACCAATCCCGAGAACACGGTCTTCTCGATCAAGCGGTTCATGGGCCGCAAGTGGGACGAGGTCTCCGAGGAGATGACGATCGTCCCCTACGAGGTCGTCAAAGGCCCGAACGGGGACGCGCGCGTGAAGGCGGGCGGCAAGGAGTACTCGCCGCCGGAGATCAGCGCGATGATCCTCCAGAAGCTGAAGGCCGACGCCGAGGCGTATCTCGGCGAGCCGGTGAGCGACGCGGTCGTCACCGTCCCCGCCTACTTCAACAACGCGCAGCGCGAGGCGACGAAAGACGCTGGCAAGATCGCCGGCCTCAACGTCGTTCGCATCATCAACGAGCCCACGGCCGCCGCACTCGCGTACGGCCTTGACAAGGAAGGCTCCGACCAGACGATCCTCGTCTTCGACCTCGGTGGCGGCACGTTCGACGTGTCCATCCTCGACCTCGGCGAGGGGGTCTTCGAGGTCAAGGCCACGAACGGCGACAACCACCTCGGTGGCGACAACTTCGACAAGGCGGTCGTCGACTGGATGGTCGCCGAGTTCAAGAAGGACCAGGGCATCGACCTCGCGGCCGACCGGATGGCGCTCCAGCGTCTCTACGAGGCGGCGGAGAAGGCGAAGATCGAGCTGTCGTCCACGATGACGACGCAGATCAACCTCCCGTTCATCACCGCGACGCAGGAAGGGCCCAAGCATCTCGATCTTCAGTTGACGCGCGCGAAGCTCGAGGAGATCACGGCCGACCTGCTCGGGCGGACCGTCGGCCCGACGCGGCAGGCACTCCAGGACGCCGGCATCGACAAGGCGAAGATCGACCACGTTGTCCTCGTCGGCGGCATGACGCGCATGCCCGCGGTGCAGGCGAAGGTCAAGGAGCTGATCGGCAAGGACCCGCACAAGGGCGTGAACCCGGACGAGGTCGTCGCAGTCGGCGCCGCGATTCAGGGTGGCGTGCTCAAGGGCGAGGTCAAGGACATCCTGCTCCTCGATGTCACGCCCCTGTCACTCGGCATCGAGACCAAGGGCGGTGTCTTCACCCCGCTGATCGAGCGCAACACGACCATCCCGACGAAGAAGTCCGAGACGTTCACGACTGCCGAGGACAACCAGCCCTCCGTGGAGGTGCACGTGCTCCAGGGCGAGTCGGAGATGGCGGCGTTCAACAAGACGCTCGGCAAGTTCCAGCTCGTCGGCATTCCGCCGGCGCCGCGAGGCCTGCCGCAGGTCGAGGTCTCCTTCGACATCGACGCGAACGGGATCATCAACGTCTCGGCCAAGGATCTCGGCACGGGTAACCAGCAGCAGATCCGGATCGAGGGCGGCTCGGGCCTCAAGGAGGACGAGGTCCGGCAGATGATTCTCGATGCAGAGGCGCATGCCGACGAGGCACGCCGCCTACGCGAGGTCGCGGACACGAAGAACCAGGCCGAGCAGCTCGCGTACCAAACCGAGCGTTCTCTGAAGGAGCACCGGTCCGCCCTGGACGAGGCCGACGCCGCCACGATCGAGGGCCGGGTCATGGAGCTCCGGCAGGCGCTCGAGGGCGACGACGTCGGCGAGATCCGTGCGAAGACGGAGGCGCTCCAGGAGGCCTCGCACAAGCTCGCGGAGGCGGTCTACGCATCCGCACAGCAGCAGACGACGTCCTCGGCTTCCGCCGGCGGTAACGGCGGCTCGGTTTCCGATGACGAGGTCGTCGAAGAGGGTGACTACGAGGTCATCGACGAGGAGCAGGAGGCTCCGAAGGCGTAATGACTGACGAGTCACAGGTAACAGAGGGGGCGCAGCCCCCTGTCCGCGAGAGCGGACCAGTGGAGGGGGCTCGGGGGAACCGGGATGTTCCCCCGACAGCCGGCGGGCAACCGAGCGTCGACGTCGACGCTCTCCAGGCTGACCGCGACCAGCTCTTCGATCGCCTGCAGCGGCTCGCGGCGGAGTTCGACAACTTTCGCAAGCGCAACGCACGCGAGCAGGCGGCGTTCGCAGCGCGTGCGAACGAGCGGCTCGTGAAGGAGTTGATCCCGATCCTCGACGATCTCGGCCGGGCGCTCGAGGCGGCGGCGGATCACGAAGAGGCGAAGCTCGAAGACGGCGTGCGGCTCGTGCATCGCGCGCTCGCCGATCTGTTGCAGAAGCAGGGCCTGACGGAGATCGAAACCGACGGCAAGTTCGATCCCCATCTGCACGAAGCGCTGCTCTCACAGCCGTCCGACGCCGAGGAGGGTGCCGTGATCGAAGTCGTCCAGAAGGGCTACAAGCTCGGCGACAAGGTGTTGCGGCCGGCCCGTGTCGTCATCGCGGGGCCCACGGAGGGCTAGTTGGCGACCTTGTACGACACGCTCGGGGTGAAGAAGGGCGCGTCCGCGGACGAGATCAAGAAGGCCTACCGCAAGCTCGCCGCCCAGTACCACCCGGACAAGAATCCCGGCGACGATGCGGCGGAAGAGAAGTTCAAGGAAGTGCAGAACGCGTACGACACGCTCTCCGATGCTGAGAAGCGCAAGCAGTACGACACGTTCGGTACGGCAAACGGGCGGCGCGTAGCCGGGGCCGATCCGCGCGATTTCAATTTCGGCGGCGGCGGCAACTTCACGATCAACGACCTCGGTGATCTCGGCGATCTGTTCGGTGGGATCTTCAACCGTGGGCAGACCGGCCGTGCACGCCGTCCGCAGCCCGAGCGCGGGGCCGACATCGAGATCCCGGTCAGCCTGTCGTTCGAGGATTCGCTCCGCGGGCTCGAGACGAAGATCCCGGTCGAGGTGACGACCGCCTGCCGCGAGTGCGGCGGCACGGGCGCCGAGCCTGGGACGACTCCGGTGATCTGTCCGGAGTGCAACGGGCGCGGCGTCGTCTCGGAGAGTCAAGGGCTCTTTGCCCTGTCGCAGCCGTGCCCGCGCTGCCGAGGGAACGGCACGGTCGTCGAGAAGCCGTGCAAGAAGTGCAAGGGCTCGGGTCGCGAGCGGCGCACGAAGCACTACACGGTCAAGATTCCGGCAGGCGTCAAGGACGGCACGCGGATCCGCCTCAAGGGCAAGGGCGAGATCGGAGAAGGTGGCGGGCCGGCGGGCGACCTCTACGTCGTCACGCGAGTCGAGCCGTCGAAGAAGTTCGAGCGGCGGGGTGCCGATCTCGTCATCGAGGTTCCCGTTGCGTACACGGAAGCCGCGCTCGGCGCGACGGTCGAGGTGCCGACGCCGTACGGCGACCGCGTGTCGCTGAAAGTTCCGGCCGGAACGCAGGACGGCCGGCTGCTGCGCATCCGCGGCCACGGCGCGCCGAAGCTCGACGGCAGCGGGAAGGGCGATCTGATCGCCCGCCTGCGCGTGAGCGTCCCGAAGAAACTGTCGAAGAAGGAGCGCGAGGCGCTCGAGGAGCTGCAGAAGCTGTCGCACGACGATCCGCGGGAGGCGTTGTTCTCGTGAAGACCGCCGCGATCGTCCTCGTCAGCGTCGGCACGGTCGGCGTCCTCGTGACGTTCGTGATCATGCGCCGCAAGCTCGAAGAGCTGCGGCGGCTGAAGGACGGTGAGTGATGGACGATCGTCCGCGTTACATGATCTCCGTGGCGGCCGACCTCGTCGGCATGCACCCGCAGACGCTCCGCATCTATGAGAGCAAGGGACTGATCCGCCCGCAGCGCACCGCGGGCAACACGCGGCTGTATTCCGAGGCGGACATCGAGCGCCTGCGGCTGATCCAGCAGCTGACGAACGACCTCGGCCTCAACCTGGCGGGGGTGGAGCAGGTGATGCACCTGCAGGACGAGGTGGAGCGCATGCGGCGAACGCTTAACCGCATGGAGCGCGAGATGCGTGAGGCGATCAACCAGGTGCATCGCCAGTACCGCCGCGACCTCGTGCCGTGGAAGCCGCCCATCGACCTGATTCCGACGCGTCGCTAATGGAACGTACCGGTGCCAGGCACGGCGAAGAAACCGTGACGCGATCGCGACGACATCCGCGATTCGCCTGCATCCGTCACGGAACGTACCGGTGCCAGGCACGGGTACGAAACTGAAACGAGAGGCGCACGAGTCATGGACTTCAACAAGCTGACACTCAAGAGCCAGGAGGCCGTAGCGGCTGCGCAG
>DAINSN010000098.1:0-9204 GCA_036741295.1 Gaiellaceae bacterium | reverse complement strand
GCCTCCGGGAAGATCGACGGAACGACCGTGACGTCGGCGAGCGGGAGCAGGTGCACGAGATGCCTGTGTTCGAGCGGCCCGGTGAAGAGCGTCCCCGGCGGGGCGATCAACTCGAGCTCCTGCCGGTAATCGCCGAAGCCGACGATCAGTGCGCGCGCATCCACGCTGCGAAGCGCCTCCAACAGGACGTGGATGCCCTTGTTGTGGAGGAGCTTGCCGAAGTAGACGACGGTCGGCTCGTCCGTGGCAAAGAATTCTTCGAGGCGTGCCGCGTTGCCGTCGTCCGGTTGCCGCTCGCTTGCGTTCGCCGGGTTGGGCGTGTCTGCACGCGCTTCCTCCAGCAGCCGGGTGAGGGACTCGTCGCGTGAGCGGGAGGGCTGGAACTCTTCGACGTCGACGCCCGGCGGCACCTCGTGCACGCGCTCGACGTGGCCGACGACGTCCTCCAGAACTTTGCGGATGTGTGCCGACCCGACGAAAACAGCTTCCGCAAGCTCGAGACAGTCGCGGCCCCACGCCGCGAGCTCCTCGTTGCCGCGCATCGAATACTCGAGCTCCGACCCGTGCGCCTTCACGACAAAGGGCATGCCGCTGGCATAGCCGACCGCTGCTCCGAGCAGCACGTGGTTTGCAAAGACCAGATCGGCCGGCATCTGCGCGCACAAGGCCGTCGCGTTCAGCGCGACGTAGCGTGCTCGTTCGGCGTGGGTGAAGTCCTGCAGCAGCTTCGCCTCGAGACCGTCATAGCGGTCGAGCACGAAGACCGGAAGCAACCCACCGATGTTCGGCCGAAATACCTTCGCGCCCCCGAGGTCGTAACGCTCGGGATGCGGCTCCTGGCAGACCACGACGACGTCATGGCCGGCGCGGCTCCACTCACGTGCGAGTGCGCGCGTGTAGACGTTGGACCCTGTTCCACCGAGCAGGTAGCCGTGCCAGAGCAGGATCCGCATGGCCCGCCCCTTGGTGCTACGTCAAGTAGAAGTAGAGCGCGTAGAGCAGCTCGACCGCCGGGTTCGACGTGTGGACCGACACGTCTTGCGGCACGTCGAGCAGAGCTTCCGAGTAGTTGAAGATGATCCTCACGCCCGACGCGACCAGGTCGTCCGCAACGCGCTGCGCGTTGTCGGCGGGAACCGCCACGACACCGACGATGATGTTCTTCTCCCGGATCGTGTTCGAGAGGCGCGTGTAATCGCTCACCGGGACGTTGCCGACCGGGCGGCCCACCTTCTCCGGATCGGTGTCGAACACGGCGGCGATGTTGATCCCGTGCTCCGCGAAGATCGGCGAGCTTGCAATCGCCTGCCCGAGTCGCCCCGCTCCGATCAGCGCGATGTTGTGCTGCCCCTGGGTGCGGAGGATCTTGCGGATCTCGCCGAGCAGCGAGTCGATGTTGTAGCCGACCCCGCGCTTGCCGAACTTCCCGAAGGCCGAGAGATCGCGCCGGATCTGGGTCGCGTTGATGTTGGTGTAGTCCGAGATCTCCTGGGAGGAGATGCGCTCCTTCCCCATCTTCTTCGCCTGCGTCAACACCTGGAGGTAGCGGGACAGGCGCGCCGCCACTCCGACCGTCAAACGATCAGACACTGCCGGGCTCCTGGGTTCGAGAGTTTGTGACAACCCGAACCCGTTGTATCACGCGACACCAGGGCGGCGCGTAGGTCAACTTTGTGCGGCTACTTTGCGACGAAACGCATCTGGATCCACGTAATAGACGAAAGCGCGCTCGCCGTCGATCTCCACGACCGGGAGCCACTCGCGGTAGCGCGACTCCAGCTCGGGATCGCCGTCGATTTCGACCTCCTGCAGTTCGAACGGCACCTCCTGGCGAACCAGCGCCAGGATCTCCCTTGCGCGCTCGCAAAGGTGGCAAGCCTTTGCGTAGTAGAGGACTACCTTCGCTTCGCTCGGTCCAGTCACTACGCGAGGAGGCTAAGCAACATTGCTCGGGGGTGAGGACGTTTGTGAGCGGAGGCGTGACCGCGTCACGCCGGAGCGCAGAGAACAGCCGGCTTGCGGGGCTAAGGAGGGGGCGCACGGGGGAACCATGGGTTCCCCCGTGAGATTACGGATAGATGCCGCGTGTGACGGTTGCTTCGGCGACGCGCTGGACCGCCAAACCGTAGGCAGCGAGGCGCATCGAGACACTTCGGCGCTCCATCAGGGCCCACGTCTCGTTGAACGCGCGCGTGATGATGTCGTTCAGCTTCGCGTTCACCTCGGCTTCCTTCCAGAAGTACTCCTGCAGCCCCTGGACCCATTCGAAGTAGGAGACGACGACGCCCCCGGCGTTCGCGAGGATGTCCGGGAGAACGAGCACGCCCTTCTCCTCGAGGATCTCGTCGGCGGTCGGCGTCACCGGGCCGTTGGCGCCCTCGACGATGATTTTCGCCCTGACCTTGTCGGCGTTCTCCGCGGTGATCACCTGCTCGAGCGCGCAGGGGGCGAGCACGTCGCACTCCAGCAGGAGCAGGTCGTCGTTGGAGATCGGCTCCGCTCCCCTGAAGCCCGCCAGCGTGCCGGTCTCGCGCTTGTGTGCGATCGCCGCCTGCACGTCGATGCCGTTCGGGTTATGGAGCCCCGAGGTCGAGTCCGAGACGGCGATCACCGTCGCGCCGTCCTCCGCGAGGAACTTGGCGAGAAACGAGCCGACGTTGCCGAAGCCCTGCACCGCGACCGTCGTGCCCTGAAGCGATATCTGCCGCTTGCGCACGGCCTCGCGCACGCAGTAGAGGGCGCCGCGCGCGGTCGCCTCTTCGCGGCCGAGCGAGCCGCCGATCGTCAGCGGCTTGCCCGTGACGACCCCGAGCACCGAGTGCCCCTTGTTCATCGAGTACGTGTCGAAGATCCACGCCATCACGCGCCCGTCCGTGCCGACGTCGGGCGCGGGAATGTCCTTCTCCGGCCCGATCTCGTTGATGATCTCCGAGGTGAAGCGGCGCGTCATGCGCTCGAGCTCGGGGCGCGACATCGTCTTCGGATCGCAGGCCACACCGCCCTTCGCGCCGCCGAACGGCAAGCCCGACAGAGCGCACTTCCACGTCATCCACATCGCGAGCGCCTTGACTTCGTCGAGCGTGACGTCGGGGTGATAGCGAATGCCGCCCTTCGATGGGCCGCGGGCGACGTTGTGCGTGACGCGGTACCCCTGGAAGACCTGGGTCCTGCCGTCGTCCATCGAGACGGGAACCGAAACGGCGAGCGCCTTCTTGCACTCCTGGAGGACGTTGACGAGGTTTGGATCGATCGCAAACGTGTCGGCGACCTTCCTCAGCTGCGACTTCGCGATCTCGTAGGGGTTCTCGCGCAGGTGCGAGACGGGCGCGTCGACGGTGGTCACGTCAGCTCCTTTTTCCGCGCAAATGGGAACATTTTTGGCTGGGCCGGGCCGGCGGAGCCTACTTGATCGTGAAACCGACCGTCCGGGTCGTCGGCGGTCCCGCATCGGTCGCGAACGCCACCAACCTGAGCTGATACTCGCCGCGCGGGAGCACGGCGCCTGTCGGGTCGCGACCGGTCACCCCGAACGAATACCGACCCGGCAGAACATCGCGTAAGCGTGCAAGCAATCCGATGCGACCGCCGCCGGGGCTCCACAGCTCCAGATCGAGGCGGGACAGTGGCAGCACGTCAGGCTCGCCGGCGGAACGCCGCACCGAGCCTGCGACGAAGCTCAGCAACGCCGGCGCCGCATCGGACGGGGAGAACGTGCGCGTCGAGAGCCGAACGGAGGCGAGACCGGGCGGCCGGCGCTTCCCGAAGGTGATCGTCCACGGCACGCGAATTTCGCGGCCGGCAGCGGGCGTCACGATCACGACGCCTTCCGCAGGCGCCGTCCCGACGAGTTTGCTCGTCACGCGTGCGCGGACGTGGACCCGGACCGACCTTCCAGGCCCGAGAGAGACATGCTGCGGCGTGACCTCGAACCGAAGCGCCGCCGCTCCCTCCTGCGCGACGAGCACGTCGAGCGAAAGGATCAGGCGACGGAAAGAGACGTTGCGCAGGACGAATTCCTGTTCTGTTCGCCAGCTTCGGCTGCCGGCTCGTCCGAGCGCAAGCGAGGCCGGGCTCGCGCCGACCTCGGTCGCGGTCGCGCCGCCGAGGTCGATCAGCCCCACGCCCTGCGCGGTGACCCGATCGTCGGGAAGCGGCCGCGCCGAGCCGACGAGCAGGCTCTTCAGCGCATCTGCGTCGAGATAGGGGCGCGCCTGCGCAAGCAGTGCAGCCGACCCGGCGACAAGTGCCGCTGCCGCGCTGGTCCCGTTGACCGTCCCGTAGCGAGCCGAGCCGTCGGCGTTCGCTCCCGGCTCGGCCGTCTCGAGTGCGACGCCGGGCGCCACGAGTTCAGGTTTGACGCGGCCGTCGAACGCCAGGCCCGTCGAGGAAAAGCGCATCACTCTCCCGTCACCGGCGTTCGCCTCCGTGCGCACGGCGCCGAGCGAAACCGTCGCCTGGATGCCACGTCGGATCCTGGCCAGCAGCGTGTTCGCCACGTCCTCGGGGACGGAGACCGCCGGGATCGGAGCGCTTTCATCGAGGCCGATGCCACCTGCCGGAAGATCCGCGCCGTAGAAGAGCACCGCAACGGCTCCTGCTTGCGCCGCGTTCGCAAGCGACCCATTGGGATCGACTCCGGCGGGAAGCAGCGCAGCGCTGCCGGCGACCAGACTCGAGCCGCGACGGTCGAAGAAGTCGAGGAGCGGAACGGCTCCGCGATAGCCGGCAGCCCCGGTTGTCACCGATCTCGGCGCGCCGATTCCCACGTCGAGCGGCCGAGTAGGCGTCACTGCGCCGGCGAGTGGCCGCATCCCGTCGAGCTCGACCCGAAGCCCCGCGCGCAGCACCACGCGCACTTGTCCGTAGCGCGGCCGGAGATCGACTGCACCGACCGTCAGGACTGCCGGTGCCCCTCCCGGGCCCGCGACGCTTCCATAACCGGGACCGGCAGGACCGTCGTTTCCCGCGGGAGCGACGACCAGCGTGTCGAGACGCGTCGCACCGGCGGCGGCACGCGCAAGGGGCCCGTCGGCAAACGCGGCGAACGGCTCCGCGACGCCGACCAATGCGACACGGGCCGCATCGTGCGCATCGCCGTCGTCATTCGGGTCGACTGCCCGCTCGAGCCCGGCGAGAACCTGATCGGTGCGTCCGTAAACTGCCCAGCTCGCTGACGCATCTCGCTGCCATCCCGCGACGCGGATCGGGAGCACTGTCGCACCCGGTGCAACGCCTGCGAGCGCGCCGGGACCGCCGGAACCGACCAGCAGGCCGGCCATCTCCGTGCCGTGCCGCTCGAGTTGAGCCGGCTCGTCCGGGCGCGAGGCCGCCAGCGCGCCGGACTCGCCGCCGACGATGTCGACGCCGCCCGCGACCCGACCGCGCAGGAAGGGCTGGGCGCGATCGACACCCGTGTCGAGCAGAGCAATCGTTACCCCGCGGCCGTCCTTGTCGGAGAGCGCGATGTTCGGGCGCTCGCCAAACTCGGAGCTCGTCAGCAGACTCGAGCTGAGCGAAGCGGGATAGGCGGCGCGCACGGGATAGACACCCGCCACGTCTGCCGCGCGCTCGAGCAGGGCGATGCCGCGCGCGTCGAACGCCGCCGAGAAACCGTTGATGGTGTGCGTGTAACTGAATTCAGGCTGGACGACGACCCCCTGGACGCGCAGGCGGGCGACGAGCAGCTTCTGTGACGAAAGAGCGGTCTGCGTCCATCGCCGTTCGTCCTCGCTCGTCGCCAGGCCTCCGACACGGCCGACGCGGTCCGCCAGCGCCGGTGCCTTGAGGAGGACGATGACTCGCTGACCGACCGCGACCCGGGGCCGCAGCGAGCCCGCGAGCCCTTGCCAGCTCGGCTCTCCCGTCGGAGTTACGCCTCCGCTGCGACCTCCGGCCGCGATGAGCACGGCCGTGACGACGACCGCGAGAGCCGCAAGCACCAGGGCGTTGAACGGCTCACGCGGTGGACGCGTAGGCATCGAGCGCAAGATAGCCGGGATACGGGACGACCTCGGTGAACCGGGCTGCCGAGGCGATCATGGCCGCGTTGTCGGTGCAGAGCGCCAACGGCGCAGCCGTGGCGTCGGGCAGAGCGGCGCGCAGCTCCGAGTTCGCCGCAACTCCGCCGACGACCGCGACCGTGGTCGCACCGGTCTGGTCGGCAGCCTGCCGCGTCCGCTCCACGAGCGCGCGCACGATCGCGCGCTGATAGCCGGCGGCCAGATCGGCGCGGCGGCTTTCTAGCTCTGCCGGCTGCAGTTCTCTGACCGCGTAGAGCAGCGCTGTCTTGAGACCGGAGAAGGAGAAGTCGAGCCCTGGGACCCGCGCAACGGGAAACTCGTACGCACTCGGATCGCCTTCGCGCGCGAGGCGGTCGATCTCCGCGCCGCCGGGGTAGCCGAGCCCGAGGAGTCGTGCTCCCTTGTCGAACGCCTCACCCGCCGCGTCGTCGAGCGTCGTGCCGAGAACCCGCGGCTTGCTGCCCCGATCTTGCACATCGAGGAGCAGCGTGTGACCGCCGCTCGCGAGCAGACAGAGGAACGGCGCCTCGAGTGGGTCGGGCTCGAGGTAGAGCGAGGCAACGTGGCCTTGCAAATGGTCGACCGCCGCCAGCGGCAGGCGCCGTGCCCAGGCGATCGCCTTGGCAGCCGCGACGCCGACGAGCAGCGCGCCGATCAAGCCGGGGCCCGCGGTCACACCTATGAGGTCGACCTCGTCGAGCGAGGTCTCCGCCTCAGCGAGCGCCTCCTGCACGACGGGCGTGACGAGCTCGAGGTGCCGCCGCGATGCGACTTCGGGGACGACTCCACCGTAACGCGCGTGCAGATCCGCCTGCGACGAGACGACGTTCGAGAGGATCCGCCCGTCCGGTGTGATCACCGCCGCGGCGGTCTCGTCGCAGGAGGTCTCCAGCCCCAGTATCAAGCCGGACGCGGCTCAGGATCGCGCCACATGATCAATGCGTCCTCGCGGTTGTCCGTGTAGTAGCCGCGACGCACTCCACGTGCTTTGAAGCCGGCTTGCTCGTAGAGCTTGATCGCCACCTCGTTCGACACCCTGACCTCGAGCGTGTACCCGCGACGTCCTTCTCCGCCTGTCAGCTCGAACAGCCGCTCGAGGAGCCCGGACGCAACTCGTTTGCGCCGCTGGTCGGGCGCGACGGCGAGGTTCATGACATGCCATGCGTCGACGTACCGGGAGATGATGAGATAGCCGAGCAGCTCGTGCGTGTCCGGCTCGAACGCGCCGAGCGAGATCGAGGACGGCTTGGCCAATTCGCCCGCGAACATCGAGCGCGACCAGGGCGTCGGATACGAGTCGCGTTCGATCGTCTCGATCGCGTTCAGGTCGCGCATCTCGAGGCGGCGGAAGTCCACCCGATTCGCGGTAGCGCTCATCGGCCGACTTTTGGCCGACGAGCAGTGGAAGGGGCGTAAGGGGAAACCGGGAGGTTTCCCCGCTCTTTCTCCTCAGTGGGCGCGGCGGCGGTCGCAACGCCGCGCGTGCTGAGGCGATCCCTAAAGAAGGGAGCTCGTGAGGGAAACATGGTTTCCCTCACGGGAGCGAGCCGCAGGCGAGCGACGCTCATTCCCTGGTTTTATCAGCGTCGGGGACTCTTAGGTACATCGGCTCGACGGCCTCGGCCGGGCCGAAGTCCCTGGCCAGCTGGGCGTGGAAGCGGGCTCGCGGCACATGGCGCTCGTCCTGGTCAGCCGGAATCTCGGCACCGGCGGCTTCCAGCACGGCGCGGTAGCGCACGGCGCCGCTGCCCACACAGACCGTGCCCGGCGGGAGCTCCAGCTGATCGGGCGGGAGCACTCGAGGTTCCCCCTGGAGGACGAAGACCTCTCCGCGCTTCGCATCGACCACGGGCATGGCGCCCGGCGCCCCGGCGGCGAGGGCCTCGAGCGTCGAGACGCCGGCCACAGGGACGCCGAGGGCGAGCGCAAGCCCACGCGCGGTCGCCAGCCCGATGCGGACGCCGGTGAAGCTGCCCGGCCCGATGCCGACGGCGAGCCCTTCGAGCTCGCGGGTGTGCGCGCCCGCCTGCCGCAGCAAGGCGTCGATGTCCTCGAGCACCGTGACCGCGCGCGACGTGCGCTCACCGAGCACCTCGCCGTCGGAGACGAGCGCGCTCGTCGCGACGTCAGTCGCCGTGTCGAAGGCCAGGATCAGCATCGCCGCGAATCGTGACAAGTCTCTGCCCTTCTTCTTCTCCGTGCGCGAGCCGGACCTCGACCCGCGGAGCCGGCAGAACTCCCGCGCCCGCTTCCGGCCACTCGACGAAGACGACCGCGTCGTCGAAGTACGGTTCGAGATCTCCCCACTCCGCTGCAGAGACGCCGCTGAAACGGAAGAGATCGAGATGCGACACGTCGACGCGTCCTTTGTACCGGTGGCCGATGGTGTAGGTCGGGCTCGTGACCGCTCCTTCGACGCCGAGCGCGCGACACGCACCCCGGACGAACGTCGTCTTGCCCGAACCGAGCTCTCCGGAGACGGTCACGACGTCGCCGGGCCGCAGGTCGGCGGCGAGCCGCGCCGCGATCTCTTCCGTCTCTGCAGGCGAACGAGACTCGATCAGAACAGCCCGAGCTGAACGGCGGGCTCCGCAACCGCGGGCGGAACGTACACCGGCTCGGGCGGAGCAACCTCGCGGCCCATCAGCTCGGGCAATCTGGCGAAGTCGGACTTGAGCACCTCGAGCATGCGCGGCGTGTACAGCGCGGCTGCCGGGTGGTAGATCGGGTAGAGCAGCACGCGTCGTCCGCCGAGCGTCACCTCCTGCTCCTGGCCGTGGACGCGCGTGATGCCGGTGGGCCGGCCCGAAAGGAGCTTCGTCGCGAAGTTGCCGAGCGTCGCCACGACGCGCGGGTCGATCAGCTCGATCTGCCGCCAGAGGTGCCCCTCGCAGGCCTCGATCTCCTCCGGCAGCGGATCGCGGTTGCCGGGAGGCCTGCATTTGAGAACGTTCACGATGTACACCTCTTCGCGCGTGAGGCCAATGCCGGCGAGCAGTTGCTCGAGCAGCTTCCCGGCAGCCCCGACGAACGGCACGCCCTGCTTGTCCTCGTGGAAGCCGGGCGCCTCCCCGACGAACATGAGATCGGAATTCGGATCGCCGGAGCCGAAGACGACCTGCGTGCGGCTGCCCGCGAGCGCACATTTTGTGCAGCCGGCGACGACCTTACCGAAGGCGTGAAG
>DAINSN010000097.1:1917-9208 GCA_036741295.1 Gaiellaceae bacterium | reverse complement strand
TCACTTGGCCGTCGGCAGCCACGCAGCGAAGAGGCGTTGTGCGGTCCCTGCGAGGACCGCTCGGCGCTGCTCCTCAGCGAGCCCGAGCTGCTCGATGCTCGCGAGGGTGTTGGGGATGAACGTCTCGCCGGAGCGGTCATCCATCGGGGTGTCGGAGCCGAACATCACGCGGTCCAGGCCGAAGAAGGCGATCGCTTGGTCGAGCAGCAGCGGCTCGACGCCGAACGTGGCAGTGTCGGCGTAGAACCGCTTGAAGTGCTCAATGTAGGGACGCGAGATCGATGTCTCCATGGGCAGTCCCGCCAGCCGCTCGAACGTATCCCAGCCCAGCTGCATCCGCGACGCGAAAAGCGGCACGAGCGCACCGTGATGGTGCGTGATGATCTTGACGTCGGGATGGCGCTCGAACACGCCGGAGAACACGATGCGCTCCATGGCGCTGCTCGTGTCGGCCAGCCAGCCCAGAGTCTGCCAGTGCAGGTAGCGCGACGAGCTCTCGTCGTCGTAGTCCGGGCGAACGAGCGGCCGCGACGGGTGCAGCCAGATGCCGCTGCCGAGCTCAGACGAGCGCGCGAACAGGACCTCGAGGTCCGGGTGATCGACGCGCTTCACCGTCGGCCCCACCGGAACGAGGACGCCCGCGAATCCGAGCTCGCCCACAACGTGCTCGAGCTCCGACAGGATCGCATCCGGCGTCGTGGTCGGAATGAGGCCGACGCCGGCAAACCTCGTCGGGTGGCGGGCGATCTCCTCCGCAAGCGCGTCGTTCGCACGACGCGCAATCCGAGGCGCGAGCTCCGGATCGACCGCCGCCGCCGGCACCGTGTCGAGCCACGGCAGCGGTACGAGCACGTTGAGGTCGATGTCGAAGCGGTCCAGCAGCTCGACACGTCTGTCGAGATCGACGAGGGTCGGCTTGTGGTCGAAGAGCGTCCGGAAGACGTGCGGCGTTCCACTGACCGTCTCGAGGTCGTCGAGCAGCGTCGGCGGCACGAAGTGCGTGAAGACGTCGATGCGCATCGTCACGCAGCCGGCGCGCCGAGCTCGAGACCGACGCGCGCCAGGCGTTCCTGCCACCACCGAGCACGGTCGTCATCCGCCGCGAACCGTTCCAACAGCGCATCGTCCGGGGCGGGAGCCCGCATCGGCACCGGCAGGCTGCCGTCGACGGGAACCAACGACACGGCGACGACATCGCCTACCAACAGGTCGATCGTGCCGAGGCCGCACGCGTAGTCGAGCTCGGGAAGCGCAGCGGCCAACGCGAGCTCGGCGGCGAGGCCAACGCTCGTCTCGAGCGCCGAGGAGACGACGCAGGGTAGGCCTGCCGCCTCGGCGACCTGGAGCGCCCGCCGTACACCCCCGAGCGGCGCACATTTGAGCACGGCGATGTCGGCGGCCTCGGCGACGGCAACTCGCACCGGGTCTTCTGCCTGACGGATCGACTCGTCGGCCGCGATGGGGACGTCGACGCGCTTGCGGACGGCGGCGAGCTCGTCGATCGTCCGACAGGGCTGCTCCACGTACTGGAGCCCGCCGGCGGCGCGGTCGAGCTGCCGGATCGCGGTGACCGCCTCCTCGACCTCCCAGGCACCGTTCGCATCGCAGCGGACGAAGCCGCCGGAGCCGAGGGCATCCCGGACTGCCGCCACGCGCTCGAGATCTTCGCCAAGCGAGCCGCGATGATCCGCGACCTTCACCTTCGCCGTCGCGCACCCGGAGGTCACGGCGATCTCGTGTGCAGACTCGGCGTCGACTGCCGGGACCGTGCAGTTCACGGGGACGCGCTCGCGCACCGGCCTCGGCCAGCCGGTCGTGCACGCTTCCAGCGCCGCGGCGAGCCATGGTGCAGCGACGTGATCGCCGTACTCGGGAAACGGGCAGAACTCACCCCAGCCCGCAGCCCCTTCGATCAGCACGCCTTCGCGGACGTCGATACCGCGGAACCGCACGCGCATCGGTACGGAGTAGACGCACTGCTGCATCAATAGTGGTAGGGGAAGCCAGACCAGTCCGGCGGCCGCTTTTCGAGGAACGCGTTCCGTCCTTCTTGCGCTTCGTCCGTCATATAGGCGAGCCGGGTCGCTTCGCCGGCGAACACCTGCTGGCCGACGAGCCCGTCGTCAATGAGGTTCATCGAGAACTTGAGCATCCGCACGGCCGTCGGGCTCTTCTCGTTGACGACGCGGCCCCACTCGAGCGCCACCGACTCGAGCTCGGCATGCGGCACGACCGCGTTGACCATGCCCATGCGATACGCGGCTTCCGCGTCGTACTCCCGTCCGAGGAAGAAGATCTCGCGCGCGAACTTCTGCCCGACCTGACGCGCGAGGTAGGCGGAGCCGAAGCCGCCGTCGAAGCTCGCAACGTCGAGGTCGGTTTGCTTGAAGCGCGCATGCTCACGGCTTGCGATCGTGAGATCGCACACGACGTGGAGGCTGTGGCCCCCGCCCGCCGCCCAGCCCGGGACGACGCAGATGACGACCTTCGGCATGAACCGGATCAGGCGCTGCACCTCCAGGATGTGGAGCCGGCCCGTGCGCGCGGGATCGATCGTCTCCGCGGTGTCACCTGCCGCATAGCGGTACCCGTCCCGACTGCGGATGCGCTGATCGCCGCCGGAGCAGAACGCCCAGCCTCCATCGCGGGGAGACGGACCGTTCCCCGTGACGAGCACGCACCCGACATCGGGGCTCATGCGCGCGTGGTCAAGCGCTCGGTAGAGCTCGTCGACGGTCTGGGGCCGGAACGCGTTGCGCACCTCGGGACGGTGGAATCCCACCCTGACCGTGCCCTGGTCGACTGCTCGATGGTAGGTGATGTCCTCGAACTGGAAGCCGTCCACCACCGTCCAGCGATCTGGGTCGAACAGCTCAGACACCTCGTTCGGACCTAGTTCGACAGCCACGGTCACCACCCCGATCCGGTAGCTAATGGCGCCGCGAGCTCGTCGACAGCGGCGGCGATGCCTGCGAAGACGCGTCGGTGCTGTTCGGCCGCACCGTGCGCGCTGACCTTCGCCTCGACGACGGTACAGCCGGGCGCGGCATAGGCGTCGTCCAGCAGCTCGGCCAGATCCGTCGGCGACATCGCTGCTTCGTGGCGGTGGCCGAAGAGCAGCGCCGCGTGCTCGAGGCGTGCATCGTGCGGCGTCGTCACGTGCTCCATCACTGCCGGCGGCAACCCAGTGACACTCGCGAGCGGCAACTGCTCGAAGAGACGACCGCCGTTGTTGTTCACGACGACCACCACGACGGGAACGCCGGCACGGCCCGCAAGTGCGAGGCCTGTGAGGTCGTGCAGGAAGCTGACGTCGCCGAGGAGGACGGTCACCGGCTGCTCCTGCGCGGCCGCGCTCCCGGCTGCACCCGCCACGATGCCGTCGATGCCGTTGGCTCCGCGCTGGCAGAGGATGTCGACGTCCACGCTGCCCGGCCGGCAGAACGTGTCGACCTCGCGCACCGAGAGGCTGTTGCCGAGCATCACGAGCGAACCGTGCGGCACGCGTTCGAACACCGTGCGAACGACGGCGCCCTCGCTGAAAGGATCGTCACCGTTCGCGATGTCGGCGTCGACCACCGCCCACGCACGCCGATCCGCCTCGTGGAACGCGTCGCTCCACTCCGACGAGGGCGGCGTCGCCGTCCCGATCGCCCGCTCGAGCTGCTCGAGAGCGAGCATCGGGTCGCCGAGGACCAGCTCCGTTGCCCTGCTGTACGGGTCCTGCCAGCCGTACGGCGCGACGACGATGCTCGTCACGTCGGCGTAGGCAAGAGCGTACTGCTCGTATCCTCCCGAGACCGGCGCGGCTCCGATCTGTACGACCACGTCGGGACGGTGGTGCGTACGGAAGCCGCGCGAACGGAGCACTGCGTCGAACGCGTCGCAGCGGACAACCCCGTCTCGGCCTGGCCCGAGGCGCAACTGGCTCGTCGATTCCGCGAGCACCGGAAAGCCCGTCGCGCGCGCGAGGCGATCGACCGCTTCGCGGAGCCGGCGCTGCCGCAAGGGTCCCGGGCCGCACACGATCAGGCCGCGCTCCGTCCCGCGGCAGATCGCCGCCGTCCGGTCGACGGCATCGATGTCGGGCTGGACGGCAGGCTGAGTTGCGGCAACGATCGGCCTGGCGAGCAGCTCGTCGACGCGCGCCTCGAGCGCTTCACCCGCGTCGCTCGCAGCGACCGCCGGTTCGAGCGGCTTGCGCGCCCGCGCGTTCAGGTGGACCGGGCCGGGCGTCGGCCAGAGCGTGTAGTGCACCGCCTGGGCCGCGAGCCGCCTCAGGCCGATCAGTGCGGATGGAGCCGCCTCGGGTGTGCCGAGCTCGTAGAAACGGCGGACCTGATCGCCCATCAGCTTGATCTGGTCGACCGTCTGCGGTGCTGCGCAGTCCTGGAGCTCCAAAGGCCTGTCGGCCGTGAGGACGAGCAGCGGCAGGTAGGACATGCTCGCCTCGACTACTGCAGGCAGGTAGTGCGCCGGGGCCGTGCCCGACGTGCAGATGAGGAGCGAGGGGCGGCCGGTCACCCGAGCTTGGCCGAGCGCGAAGAACGACGCAGCACGCTCGTCGAGCGAGTCGTGGCAACGGAGGCGGGGCTCACGCTCGGCGGCGACCATGAACGGCGTCGACCGCGAACCGGGACTGAGGACGACGTCGCGGACTCCCGCATCGGCGAAGCTCGACAACAACAGCCTCGACCACTGAGTGAGCAAGTTCTCTTCGGTCATGCGACGACGCCGAGCGCTCGAAGGAACGGCCGCTGCTTCAGCGACGTCTCGTGGTACTCGGCTGCCGGATTCGAGTCGGCGACGATCCCCGCGCCGGTGTAGACGTGCGCGACAGCCGGCTCGACGACCCCACATCGGATCGCGACCCTGAACGTGGCGTCGCCCGCAGTATCGATCCAGCCGATCGGCCCGGTGTACCAGCCCCGCGGCGATCGCTCGTGCTCGACGATCCAACGGATCGACTCGCGCCGCGGCACACCACCGACGGCGGGTGTGGGATGCAGCGTCTCGAGGATGTCGACGGGATGTGCTCCGTCACGGAGCTCGCCGCGGATAGGCGTGCTCAGGTGGATGAGGTTCCGGACCTGCACGATCTCGGGTTGCGGTGGATGTTCGATTGCGACGCAGTGTTCTCCGAGGCCGTCCACGACGGCGCGGACCACCACATCGTGCTCGCCGAGGTTCTTCCGGCTGTGCGTAAGCAGCGCCGCACGGTTGCCGGACCCACCTTGGGCCTGGAGCGAGCCGGCAAGCGCCTGACTCTCCACGGTAGCCCCGCGCAGTCTGAAGAGCATCTCCGGCGTCGCGCCGACGAACGTTCGCTCGCCGCGCTGAAACAGGAACGCGGTGCACTCCGCGAAGTCGTGTGCCATCCGCGAGACGATCGACATTGCATCGAGACCCTCGACGAAGACATCGCACCGGCGTGCGGCAACCAGCTTCACAAACTCCCCCCGCTCGAGCTCTCGCTGGATCGACCGCACGTGGTCGATCCAGTCCACCATCGGCAGCTGTCGCAGCGAGGGCTCAGGAATGCCGTCGGCGGCAGTCTCCGGTGGCGGGAAGAGCCGATCGTCCGCGGCAGCTGCGAGCGCCGCGACGATCCTGTCGTACTCCGTCAGGAGCCGTGCCGCGGCATCGTTGCTCAGCGCGGGCGCGTCCACGACGAGCGTAAGCGTCGGGCGCTCGGCGCGCTCGTACGTCCAGCGGTGGAGCACGAAGCCGCCGTCGCCGAAAGACTCCCAGCAACCGTCCGCCCATCCTGGAGCGAACGCAAGACCACCGACGAGCGCCGGCCTGACCGGCGCCGCATCGCGGTGCACGGTGACTTGCATGCGGCCGAGCACCGAAGTGGTCGCTTCGCGCAACTGCCGCCAGCGGTCGGCTCCCTCCACCTCGATCGCCGCCGCGACACCGACGCCCGCGAACGACCGGTCGTCCGGCCGGTGCCACAACGACACGACGTCTTCGCGCACGGCGTCCGGCAGCACGGTCAGCGGCGCTCGGGGCGCCGGCACCACGACGGCGCTCAGCCCAGGACTCCGAAGTGCGAGCGTCTGCTCGACGAGTGCCCGGCCGACCGCCTCGGTTGCGCGCACTGCCATCAGGCCCGCAGGAGCTCGCCGAGGCGGAACGCGAGGTCAAGCGACTGGCGTACATTCAGCCGGGGGTCGCAGGTGGTCGTGTAGTTCAACTCGAGGTCGGCCTCGGCGAGATCGTCGCCGCCGCCGAGGCACTCGGTGACGTTCTCGCCCGTGAGCTCCACATGGATTCCGCCCGGCCAGGTCGCCTCGGCGGCGCAGGCGGCGAAGAACCCCTCGATCTCCTCGAGAATCGTGTCGAAGTGCCGTGTCTTACGACCGCCGGCCGTCGTCGAGGTGTTCGCGTGCATCGGGTCGCACGTCCAGACCACCGGGTGCCCCGCCTCGCGGACGGCCGCGAGCATCGGCGGCAACCGGTCCGTGACGTGCGTCGCGCCGATCCTGCTGATGAGCGTCAGACGGCCTGGAATCCGCTCGGGATTGAGCCGCTCGCAGAGCTCCACGACGTCGTCCGGCGTAGCCGAGGGACCGATCTTCGACGCAACGGGATTCTGCACGCCCGCGAGGAACTCGACGTGCGCGCCGTCGACCTGCCGCGTCCGTTCGCCGATCCAAAGCATGTGCGCGGAGCAGTCGTACCACTCGCCGGTGTCGGGATCTCGGCGGGTGAGGGCCTCCTCGTAGGGCAGCAGAAGCGCCTCGTGGCTCGTCCAGAACTCGGCGCGTTCGACCGCACCCAGCTCGACGCCGGTCGCGCGCATCAAGGTAAGGGCGCGCTGGATCTCTCCGGCGAGCAGCTCGTAGCGCCGTCCTGCCGGGCTCGAGAGGACGAAGTCCTGGTTCCAGGCATGAGCTTGGTGCAAGCTTGCGAAACCGCCTTCGACGAGCGCCCTGATCACATTGAGCCGCGAGGTGGACTGGTGGTAGGCGGCGAGCATGCGCCGCGGATCGGGCGTCCGTGCGGCAGCCTCCGGCCGCTCCTCGTTGACGATGTCGCCGCGGAAGGACGGCAGCTCGAGGTCGCCGACGCGCTCGACCGGCGACGAGCGAGGCTTGGCAAACTGGCCGGCCATCCGTCCGACCTTGACCACTCGGACGCCGGCGCCGTAGGTGAGCACGAGGGCCATTTGCAACATGACGCGGAGACGGTTCCGCATCACGTCGTCGGAGCTCTCGGCGAAGGACTCCGCGCAGTCACCGGCCTGCAGCAGGAATGCCCGGCCCGCCGCGACCTCGGCGAGCGC
>DAINSN010000097.1:0-1817 GCA_036741295.1 Gaiellaceae bacterium | reverse complement strand
CCGAAGAACTCGCCACGTCCGAATCTCGCCCGCTCTTCGCCGTCGATCCGCAAGGCGGCCTGCCCCTCGAGGATCAGGCCTAGCCCGCCGCGGTGGGATCCCTGCGCGAGGATGCGGTCGCCCTCGTCCGCGAAGAGCTCCTCGAACGCCTCGGCAATGCCGCTGAGATCGCCGTCCGGGAGATCCACGAGCAATGGAAGCGACTGCAGCTCCGTGACGAACTCGCCCACGGAAATCTGCCCGCCGCTCACGCTGGTAGCTCGGTGCACCACAAAAGGTCACCCCACTCTCGAGAGAAGGGCCGAGTTTACTCCGCGCCTTTCGGGGCGCAAACCCCGCGTCAGCTCAGGCGGTCACGCTGCACTTTGCCGAGCGGCGTCCTCGGAAGTGCATCGACTGCGACCACTTCGCGGGGAGCCATGTACGCCGGGAGGTGGTCCTTCACCGCCTCGCGGAGGGTTTCGAGCGACGGGGGCGCTGCGCGGTCGCGCGGGACGACGTACGCGACGACGCGCTGCCCCCACTCCGCATCGGCACGCCCGGCGACGGCGGCGTCGGCCACTGCAGGATGTTGCAGCAGCGCCTGCTCGACCGGCCTCGGCCAGACCTTCTCACCGCCGGTCACGATCATCTCGCCGGAGCGACCGAACACCGTCAGCCGGCCGTCGGCTCCGAGTGCGCCGAGGTCCCCGGTGTCGAGCCACCCGCGCGCGTCCTTCGGATCGGTGCCGTCCCGGTAGGCGCGCAAGAGCGTTGGTCCGCGCAGCCAGATGTGCTCGTCCTCTGCGACTCGGACCTCGACGCCGTCCAGCGGGAGACCGTCGTAGATGACGCCGCCGCCCGTCTCGGTCATCCCGTACGTGGCTACCACGTTCGCCGGCACCTCGGTGGGCGGCGCCTGCCCTCCGAGGAGCACAGTGCGGAACTCGGACACGTCGAAGCGCTGCAGGTGCGCAGGCACGAGCGAGACGAGCGTGGCACCGGTTCCATGTTCGAAGCGTTCGCGGACAACGTAGGGCGTCCCCGTCAAGAGCGCACGGACGACGACTCCGAGGCCGCCCACGTGCGCCAGCGGAATGCAGGCGAGCCAGCGGTCGACCTCGGGATCCACGTCGACGCGCCGACTGGTCGACCGCGCTGCGGCCGCCAGCGCGTCGTGCGTGAGCACCGCCCCCCTGGGCTCACCGGTGGTGCCGCTCGTCGCGACGACGAGTGCGTCACCCGGTTCCACGTCCTCGCCGGCACCCAGACGGTCAAGGAGCCTCACGCGTGCGTCCGCCGGCAGACGCGGGTCGACGGGCAGCACGGCGTCGCCCGCATCCCACGCCGCAGTCAGCGCGGCGATGAAGTCGTCGCCGGCGGCGCTGAGCGCGACGAGCCTGGGCATGCCCGGAGTATGGACTGCGGCGGACCGGGCATAGGCTGCGCTCCGTGAGCGAGCTCCATGTCGAGACGCGTGGTGAAGGGACTCCCGCCGTCTTCGTACACGGATCGTTCCGCGGCGGGCTCGACACGTTTCGCGAGCAGCTCGCGCTCGCAGACGAATACCGGGTGATCGTTGTTGATCGTCGCGGCTTCGGCGGTAGCGCGTGCGCCGCTTCCGACGGCTGGCCGACTGACACTGAGGATCTCGTTGCGTTGCTCGACGAGCTCGGGCAGGCGCACGTCGTCGGCCACTCGTACGGCGCGGTCGTCGCGCTGGTCGCCGCGGCCAGAGTCCCGGAACGGTTGCTGTCGCTGGTTGCGATCGAGCCGCCGGCATTCGAGCTCGCGCGCGGCGACGCGGCAGCCGACGCGACGACGGTCGCTATGAAACC
>DAINSN010000096.1:0-9529 GCA_036741295.1 Gaiellaceae bacterium | reverse complement strand
AGGCGAGCGACGCTCACGCGCGGCCCAGCCGATCGATCCACGAAAGAACGGGGGCCTGCTCGATCCAGGCGCCGATCGACTTTCGCTCTCCGAGGACAGTGAGGCCTGCTAGGACGCCGATCGCCAACCACTGGCCTCTTCCCGTGAATCGCTTCACGGAATTCAAGCCTAGCAGGGCGCCCAGCGCGTTCGACCCCGCGTCCCCGAGCATCGCCATCTCCCGAAGATCGTATGGAAGGATCAGGACGGCGACGCCGACCGGAGCGTGCAGAGGCACGGCCGCCGCCAGATACGCCTTGAGGGCGCGACCGGGACGCGTGTCGAGCTGGTTGAGCGCATTCGCGGCCAGACCGACGAGCAGCGCTCCGGAGACCCGCCGCGTCGCCAGCAGTCCGACCGTAGGGATGCCGACGAGCTTGAGGACACCGGTTGTCCGGCCGCTGCGCAGATGGGCGCGAAAACCGCGCTCCGGACCACTCCACAGATCGTCGATCAGGCCGAGCGCCGCAACGGCAGCGACGGCTGGGCCGTTCGTCACGCCCACCTTCCAGCCGACGAGCGGCAAGCGCAGGCCGTGGAAGTTGATCCCGAGGGGCCCGCAGGCATAGACGGTGTCTCGCAGCTGCCGCGCGCGGTGGACGAACCCGACGAAGTCGCGGCCCGTCGCACGGTGACCCAGCGGAAGCTCAACCTCACGAACGCGCAAACCCGAACGCGCCGCGTCGATCGTCATCCGTACCTCGCAGCCGAACCCGGCCGCAACCGGGAAACACGCGGCTCGCGCCCCGGCGGACAGCACGCGCTGACCCGATAGCGGCTCACGTACCTCGATGCCCCCGAGCGCTTGGATCAGTCCCCGGGCAACGCGCTTCGCGAGGCCAAAGCCTCCTCCGACCCGTTCCGCGAACGCGGCGACGGTCAGATCGCCGCTCAAGTTCAACAACGCGTCGAGCTCGCCCGAGAGATCGGCGTCGCAGAGCAGCAGCGCTCCCGGCGGCGCGGCGCGCTCTGCAGCGGACAAGGCCTGGCCCTTGCCGCGACGCGGCAGGCGCAGGACGACGGCGCCCGCTTCTTCCGCGACGTCGGCAGTGCGGTCGCGCGAGCCGTCGTCGGCGACAATGACCTCGGCGTCCGGGAACGCCCTGCGCAGCCGCGCCACGGTCGTCCCGATCACCGCCTCCTCGTCTCGCGCGGGGACGAGGATGGTCAGCGGTTCATCCACCCGCCGTCGCGGGCAGCGGAGCAATGGGCGGCAGCAGAGCCTGCGCAGTTTTCTTTGTTCCGTAGCTGCCGGTCAACGTCGGATCGGCGAGCAGCGCGACGAGCGCAAGCTTGCCTACCGGTGTCTCGATGTCGTCGACGGTCGAGAAACCTGCCCGCTGGAACGCCTTGATGGCGCTGGTCGAATCGCTCGTACGCTCCACACCGATTGCAGGAACGCCGGCGTCGGCGAGACCCGCATAAAGACCCTTGAGAAAGACAGCTGTCGGCCCGGTCTGCGGCGTCACCGAGCGAACGATCACGACGCCGTCCGCCGGCGGTTTCGCCGGGCCGATCTTCTCCTCGACGAGCACGTTCTGCAATGCAGTCCACAACGGCGTGTCCGTCCCCGCTACGAACTCCTGCCCCAGGTCGTGGCCGAGGTTCTTGAGCTGATCCGGTCCGGCGTAGTTTGCGAGCAAGGGCTTCTTCGCCAGCTGCTCCGCCAGAACGGCCGGATCGACTGGAACCTTGACGAACCTGATTCTCAGCGGCGGGCCCGCATCTGCGTCAGTCAGCGCCGTCGCAATCGCAGAACGGCGAACGCTCTCCGACGAACCGATGAAGAGCACGGCGATCTTTTTCCCCTTCAGCCTGTTCGCCAGCACGCTCTTGTACGTGCCCTCCACGAAGGCACGATCAGCGGCTGCGCCGCTCACGACCGTCTCGACCTGGGCTCTGAGCACTTCGGACTGGTTCTCGGCGCGCCGCAGGTCCTCCTCGAGCCGCTTTCGCTCTGTGTTGCCGAGCCCGTGTGCTGCCAGCGCAACGCCGACGAGGATGCCGATGACGAGCGCGAAGAAGACCGCGGCAAGGGACGCGACGTGGTAGCGGAAATCGAACATGAGAGGAGGAGCTCGTTAGAGCTCAGCAGCAGTCTGGCACAAGGCGTGCAGACGAGTCAGCGCTTTCCGGGGCAGGGCGCGGCTGAAGCCGTAGAGCCAGGGCGCCTCGACGTCGAGCGTCGCAATCGTCCGGTCCGGCTCACGCTCCTCGAGGCGAAGCTCGGCGTCGATGTGGTCGCCGGTCAACGTCCAGGCAAAGCGCTCGGGGATCTGGACGCCTCTGACGAGCAGCATCCCGCTCGACGTCGGACGCCGGAGCAGTGTCGGCCGCTCGGTGCCGCTGATACCCCAGCGTGCACCTTCGGCGAACCCAAGCCGGTCCGGCTGCACGCCGCCGATGCCGGGCCACCAGTCCGGAAAATGGTGCGGCTCCGCGATGAACGACCACACGTCCTGGCGCGCTGCCAGCAGCTCACGCGCGGCCGAGGCTCGAGCCACGCCGGTGTCAGCCGATCCCGAGCAGGTCGCGCAACCGCAGAGCGAGGTACTCGATCAGATGGCGCAACGCGGGAGACACCGCGACGGCGACGGCAATCGCGCCCAGCCCCGCGAGGGTGAAAAGCACGAGCGGCCAGATGCCCACCTGCCTGCTCGCCAGACGCGAGACACCCTTCGCGTCGATGAGGATCTCGCCGACCTTCAAACGCGTGACGAACGTCGAGGACATTCCCGCGCGGTTGCGTTCGAGGAACTCGATCAGGTTGAAGTGAGTGCCGACGGCAACGATCAGTTCCGAGCCCTTCTCATGGGCGAGCAGCAGCGCCACGTCCTCGCTGATCCCCGTCGCCCGCACGACCTCGTACGCCACGCCGAGCTGCGCTGCGCGCTCTTCCCCGGGCGCCGCGCCGTTGAGATATCCGTGGACGAGAACCTCCGCGCCGCTGCGCAGAGCCTCGTCGGACACGGAGTCCATGTCACCGACGATCACATCCGGCTTGTACCCGGCCTCCAACAGCGCATCGGAGCCGCCGTCCACGCCGATCAGGACCGGCTTGAAGGCACGGATGTACGGTTTCACCATCCGCAGGTCGCGCTTGTAGCCGGGGCCACGCGCCACGACCAGCGCATGGCGGTCACGAAAGCCCGTCTTCAGCGGTGGGAACTCGATCCCCTCCGCGAGGAGCTTTCCTTCCTCTCGCAGGTAGCGCATCGTGTTCTCGGCGAACGCCTCGAGCGCTTCGGTGACCCGACCGCGTTGTTCGGCGAGCTTCCGTTCGAGCTCCGGTTCCTCGAGTACGCGTCCCGTCGCGAGGCATGTTCCATTGCGGTAGAGACCCGCGCCGCGCACGGTCAGAAGCTCGCCTTCGTGCACGTGCTCGAAGAGACCGTCTGCGGTCACGTCGATCAGGCGGATGCCCCCGCGCACGAGTGCGAGCGGCCCGGGATTGGGAAAGCGCCCGGATTGCGACGGTGCGACGTTGACCACGACGCGCACCCCTGACTCGAGAAGTGCTTCCGCCGAGACGCGATCAAGATCGGTGTGGTCGATGATCGCGATGTCGTCAGCACACAGCCGCTTGACGAGATTCTTCGTACGTCGGTCGAGCTTCGCATGGCCGGTGAGCTCGATGAAGCTCATGTTTTGACGCTCGCAAGGAACTCGGCGCCGCCGAGCATGCGCTGCAGCTCGTCGCGCCGCTCTGCATCGTCGAGGAGCTTGATGCGCGTGTGCGTCGGGTCGCCCTCGATCTTTTCGACGCGGAAGTGCCGCTCGGCGACGCTCGCGATCTGGGGCAGGTGCGTGATTGTCACGACCTGGGCGCGCTCGCCGAGCCGCCGCAGCGTGTCGGCGACGCGGTGCGCGGTCTCTCCGCCGATGCCTGCGTCGATCTCGTCGAAGACCATCGTCTCGCCGCCTGCGACTGCGGCGATGGCGAGCGCGATGCGTGACAGCTCGCCTCCGGATGCGGTCTGTGCAACCGGAGCGAATGGCAGCCCTGCATTCGGCCGGACGAGGAACGCAACCTCGTCGGACCCGGTCTGACCGGGATCTCGCTCGCGCAGCTCGGCGACGAACTCGCCTTCACCCAGGCCGACTCCAACGAGCTCTTGCGCCACCTCCTTCTCGAAGCGAGGCGACGCCTCACGTCGCGCGGAGCGCAGCTCCTCGGCGAGCCGGCGGACACTCCGCTCCGCGACCGCCACCGCTTCGGCCGCCGCAGCACCGGGATCGAAGCCGTCCTCGATCGCCTCCAGCTCGGCCCGCGCCTCGGCCGCCCGGGCGAGCAGCTCGTCGTACGACTGCGCGCGGAAGCGACGTTTCGCGTCGGCGATCCGGTCGAGGCCTGCCTCGATCTGTTCGAGTCGTCCGGGCTCGGCCTCGAGCGTTGTCAGGAATCCACGTAGCTCGCTCGCGGTCTCGCGCAGGCGCAGCTCGACATCGCGCAGCTCGTCCCCGGCGCGTGCAAGCTCCGGCGCAAGTTCTTCGAGCGGCGCAAGTGCCCGCTCGGCGCTCCCCACGAGCCCGGCCGCGCCCTCACCGTCGTCGGGAGCGAGCGCCTCAGCCGCTGCGGCGGCTCCGTCCGCAAGCTCGGTGACATGACGAAGACGTTCGCGCTCGCCGCGGAGACTCTCCTCCGCGTCCGCCTCGAGCCCGGCAGTGTCCTCGACGAGGGCACGCAGCTCGGCGAGCCGTGCCTCGACAGCCGCAGCACCGTGTTGAAGCTCTTCGTGCCGGCGGCGCGCCGCGGTGAGCTCGCGCCATGCGAGTCGCGACTCGGCTCGCCGCGCGAGCTGTTCGGCCCCGGCGAACGAGTCGAGGACGTCAAGCTGGTAGGCGGGACGCGCGAGACGTCGTTGTTCGAACTGCCCGGACATCGCGATCAGCCGTTCGCCTGCAGCAGCCAGGTCCTCGCGCGCGGCCGCACGCCCCCAGGCGTACGCGCGCGTGCGCCCGTCCGCGAACACGCGTCGCGCAACGATGAGCCCTTCCTCGTCCTCGGGGCGGAGCTCGCCGAGCGCGGCAAGCTCGTCCTCTTCGAGCAGGCCTGTGGGCAGATCGAGCTCGGCCTCGACGTACGCCTCGGTCCCGGCGGCCCCGATGTAGCCGGCGTCACCCTTGGCGCCGAGGAGCAGGCCGATCGCCTGGGCGAGAATCGTCTTGCCCGCCCCGGTCTCGCCGGTGATCGCGTTGAGCCCGGGAGCGAACGTCAGCTCGGCGTCCTTGATCAGGACGAGGTTCTCGATGCGGAGGCGGCGGAGCATGGTGCCGCCGAGATCGTAGGCGCCCCAGCGGCCCGGCACCATCGTCCGGTACATCCACGCCCCTTAGAGGTACACGCGTCTAGCGCTGGGACACCCCACCTCCCTCCCCTACGGTTGAGCCTAGCCCTCGAATTGGCGCCGGTGTGTGCCCCGACTGCGCCAACAATCACGAGCCGAAGGTCTCCCGGTAACGCCTAAAGAAGGTCGCCTCGGGCAGGGTGGCCAGAAGGCTGCGCTGTTCGCCGAGCCGGATCGTGATCGGGGACCGGTGGCCGACGTCCGCGAGCCCGTGGCCGTCCACGAGCACGGTCACGTCCACGTCGGGCGTCTGATTCCGGATCTCGAGATCGATTCCGCGGGGGACGACGATCGGGCGTGCGTGCAGCGAGTGCGGAGCGATGAAGGTGACGACCATCGCGTCCAGCCCGCGCGCGAGCACGGGCCCGCCGTTCGACAGGTTGTACGCCGTCGAGCCCGCCGGGCTCGCGCAGATCATCCCGTCGCACGGTTGCACGCCCATGTCCTCGCCCCCGAGCGCCCAGGCGAGCTCCACCATGCGTCCTCTTGTCGAGCTCAACACAACGACGTCGTTGACGGCGGCGCCGCGGAGCCCGTCGACGTCGACCTCGAGCGTCGTGAGATGCACGACGCGGTAGTCGCCGGAGAACACGCGAGCGAGGCCGGACTCGAGCTCGTTCGGCTGGATCGACGCGAGGAACCCGACCCGGCCGAAATTGACGCCGACAACGGGGATCTCGGTGCCCAGAAACCGCTGCAGCGCGCGCAGCATCGTCCCGTCCCCGCCAAGGACGACGGCTATGTCGGCGTCCGAGAGGTCGTCTTCCGGCTCGCCGACGCCGTGCTTCTCCACCTCCTCGTCAGGGAGGAGCAGTTCGACTCCCGCTTCGCTGGCAACCTTCTCCAGCCGTTCGAGTGCCGGTCCGATCGTCTGCGGCTTCCCGTGCGTGATGACGGCAGCGCGTCGCACGGCCTCAGATGACCGCCGCTGCGATCCGGTCGTCGATGTCGTCGGGGAGCTCGGGGTGCTCACGGTGAACGAGGTGGAGAAACACTTCCCGGTTGCCCTTCGGGCCGGGTAGCCCAGAGTCTACGGCCGCAACCGTCTCTCCTCCCCAGCCCAGCGCTGCGTCCGCGATCTCCCGCACGACGCGTTTGCGCACCTCGACGTCGCGAATCACACCGCCCCTCCGGACCTCGGCACGCCCGGCCTCGAACTGCGGCTTGACCAGCACGACCGCCTCCCAGCCTGGACGGGCAAGCGCGAGCGCAGGCGGAAGGGCCAGGCGCACGCTGATGAAAGACACATCGCAGACGACCAGATCCGGCGCAAAGGGAAGCTCACGAAGCGCGCGCACGTTGGTGCGCTCGAGTACGGCTACCTGCGGATGCGAGCGCAGCCGTTCGTGCAGCTGCCCATAACCCACATCCACGGCGGTGACACGCGCCGCGCCGCGCTGCAGCAGAACGTCGGTGAATCCCCCGGTGGAAGCGCCGACATCAAGACAGTCACGGCCGGTGGGATCGACGCCGAAAGCGTCGAGGGCGTGCGCGAGCTTGTGCCCGCCGCGCGACACGTACGGCGGTGGCGCCTCGACCTCGAGCGGCGCCGACTCGTCCACCTGCATGCCGGGCTTGTCATGTCCCGGAACTCGTCCCGCAAGCACGAGTGCCTGCGCCTGCGTGCGCGACTCGGCCAGTCCACGCTCGACGAGCAGGACGTCGAGCCTCTTCTTCACGCAGCCGCGCGTCGCTGAAGTGCGTCGAGCATCTTCGCCGCGACGGCGTCGAAGGCCTCGCTCTGCGCCCCGGTGAGCCCGTCAGTGGTCCCAAGCGCCGGATCGAGCGGGATGCGTCCGAGCAGATGCACGCCCTCGGCCCAGACCGATCGTGCCTCCGGCACGGGCGCGAAGACTTCGATCCGCTCGCCGCAGTGCGGGCATTGGAGGCCGCTCATGTTCTCGACTGCGCCCAGCGCCGGGACATCCGTCTCTCGAAGAAAGGCGAGGAACTTCCGCGCATCCAGGTGGGCGACGTCTTGCGGGCCGACCACCACCACGGCACCGTCGAGCGATACGACTCCGACGAGTTGCTGTTGGAGATCGGCGGTGCCCGGCGGAAGGTCGAGCAGCAGAACGTCGAGCTGTCCCCATTCCACCTGATGAACGAGCTGCCTCAGCGCCGCGGTCAAGAGCGGCGCTCCCAGTGTCAATGCTTGACGCTCTCCCAGGAGAAATCCGACCGACATGATCCGGATCCCATGAGACTCGATCGGTTCGTGGCGCACGTCGCCGCCCCGCCAGAAGTCCCACCGCCGGGCGTCTTCGTGTCGCGTCAGGTTGACCATCAGGGGAATGTCCGGCCCATAGACGTCGGCATCGAGGAGGCCGACCGCCAGGCCGCGCCGCGCAAGAGCAAGCGCAAGGTGGAGCGAGACCGTGGACTTGCCGACGCCGCCTTTCCCGCTGCCGACGGCGACGATGTACTGCGCCGGGCGCTCGCTCACGACGTTCGCGTAGCCAGGCCGGCGACGATGTCCTCGAGCGTCGACGTGTCGGCAGGAACATCGGCAAGACGTTGGCGCGCACGTGTTGCAGCCTCGTCCGCCAGCGCACGAGCACCGTCTGCGCCATGTGAGAGGACGTAGCCGTCGCCGTCGAGGATGTCGTCGACGATCTGAAACAGCAGCCCAAGCTCGTCGCCGAACGCACGCCACGGAGCCTGGTCGCGCTCGGGCACGCCTGCCACCCAAAGCGCCGTGCCGACCGCCGCGGCGAACAGACATCCTGTCTTGAGCTTGTGCAGGGTCGCCTCGTCCGGTGCGGAGCCCGTGATATCGAGGTACTGCCCGCCGATCATCCCGAGCGTCGCCTGTGCAAGCTCGCGGCCGACCTGCGGGACCTGGTACGAGAGCGCAAGCCGGAAGGCTTCGGCGAGCAGCGCGTCGCCGGCGAGTACGGCAACCGCTTCTCCGTGCTCGGCCCACACCGACGGCCGGCCCCGCCGCTCGGCGTCGTTGTCCAGCGCGGGCAGATCGTCGTGCACGAGCGAGAACGCATGCACGAGCTCGAGCGACGCCGCGGCGGGCAGGCCGGCTTCCGCATCGGCGCCGGCGGCCTCGACGGTCGCAAGGCAGATCACCGCGCGGACTCGCTTCCCCCCCACGAGCGCGTAGCGCACGGATTCCGCCTGCCCGTGCAGCTCGGGCGTCAACGCCAGGTCGCCGAGGTACTCCTCGACGAGCGTGCGCAGCTGCTCAGGGCTCCGCATCGGTCTCCGCGTCCCGCTTGGCGTGCTGTAGCTCGTCTTCGATCGCCTTGCTCAACTCGGACAGCTCGGTGAGGACGTCGAGCGCCTTCTCGGCGTCGTTCGCCTGCGAGAGCCGCTCCAGCTCGGCGCGGGTCTGCTCGAGTCGGGCAAGCAGCTCCTCCGCCCTGGCGAGGGAGTCCTCGGCGCTCACGAGACTCGCTCCCGCACGATCCGTCCCAGAATCCCGTTCACCAAGCGTGCAGCATCGTCGGTTGCGTACCGCTTAGCCAGATTTACCGCCTCGTCGATGGCCACCTCGTTCGGAACCTCCTCTCCGTCCAGCTCGTACAACGCGATGCGAAGGATGTTGCGCTCGATCGCGCCGAGCCGGTCGGCCGTCCATGCTTCGGCTGCCTCGGTGATTCGGCGGTCGTAGTCCGCAGCCTGGGCCACCACGGCCTCTGCCGTCTCGCGCGCGAACGGATCGACCTCGCCCTCATAGAGCGACGCGAGCGGTTGGCCGGTGACATCCCATTGATACAGGAGGAAGAGCGCAGTCCGGCGCGCGGCGCGGCGCCCGCTCATTCGACCTCCTCCACGGATACGTCAACACTCGCGATGCGAACGGCGCACATCGTCGCAAGCGCGTCCGCCACCCGTTCCTGTACAGCGCGCGCCATCTCCGGGAGCACGAGCCCGTAGCGAGCCGTCAGCTCCAGGCGCACGCGCGCCTTGCCGAGCGTGACGTCGATGTCGAGACGGCGCCGACCACGCCGGACCTGCACGCCGTCAACTGCTTCCGCAGCCTGGATGACGAGACCGGCCAGCGCAGGTGGGGTCACCGTGATCGTGCCTTCTCCCTCGGGGAGTACCAGGCTCATGGGCCGACCTGTGGCCCATGAGCGGTGGAAGGGGCGTAAGGGGAAACCGGGAGGTTTCCCCGCTCTTTCTCC
>DAINSN010000095.1:3348-9739 GCA_036741295.1 Gaiellaceae bacterium | reverse complement strand
GGGTACATGAAGGAGTACCCGGTCGAGAAGCTGATGCGCGACGCCAAGCTGTACCAGATCTACGAGGGCACTTCGCAGATCCAGCGGCTCGTGATCGCTCGCGAGCTTCTGCTGCCCCGAGATTGAGCATCGAGATCGACCTCTCGGGGCGCGTTGCGCTCGTGACCGGCGGTTCGCGCGGGCTCGGTCGAGCAGACGCGCTGACACTTGGGCGCGCCGGCGCGGATGTCGTCATCGCGGACATCCAGATCGAGTCCGACTCGGGTGAGGAGGCGGAGGGCTACGGGCCGCTCGCGCAGGCGGCGCGGGCCCAGGGGCTCGTCTACTCCGAGGCCACCGCGCAGGAGATCTCGGCGCTCGGGCGCCGCTCGGCCGCCGTCAAGTGCGACGTGACCGACCGGGCTCAGGTCGAGGAGACCGTGCGGCGCGTCGTCGACGAGTTCGGGTCGGTCGACATCCTCGTCAACAACGCCGGCACGCTCGACCATGTCGGCCAGCTTCCCGACCAGGTGCCGGAGCTCTGGGAGCGGGACTTGCGCGTGAACCTGACCGGCTCCTTCAACTGCGCCCAGGCGGTCTGGCCGCACCTGAAGGAACGGGGGTGGGGGCGGATCGTGAACATGGCGTCTGTCGCCGGCACGCTCGGGGGGTTCGGCCAGGCCAGCTACTCCACCACCAAGGCCGGGCTGCTTGGGCTGACGCGCACGCTTGCGCTCGAGGGCGCCAGGCACGGGATCACCTGCAACGCGATCGTGCCGGGAGTCATCGGCACGGAGGCCTTCAACTTCGGCAATGCCGCGATGAACGAGCGAATGGTGCAGCGCACGGCGATGCGTCGGGCCGGCGAGCCGCAGGACGTTGCGAATGCGATCGCCTTCCTCTGCTCCGACCTCGCCTCGTACATCACCGGCGTCGGCCTCAACGTCAGCGGCGGGATCGAGCTCTTCACGTTCTAAGCGGGGCCGTTCCGCACATGCCGGCAAATGCCACGGCCGGGTGTCGGACACCGTGACGTGGTTGTGACGGCCGTGTCGCCAAGGTGCAACGGCAGCCGTCCGGGGGCTTTGCTGCGGCACATCGGCCCCAGTGTCCCGCGCGGCCACGGCCGAGTGTCCGACACCGTGACGTGGGTGTAACGGAGGTGTCCGAAGAGCAAGAAGAACCCTCCACACTCGCGGCTAGACTTCGCAACCTTGCCTGCTCGGCGCAAATACTCCCTGGTCCGGCCTCGCCCCCGGCGACGTCCCAGGACGCGCGCCCAGCGCCGCCAGTTCTGGCAGCGAACCGCGATCCTCACGGTGCTTGCCGCCCTCGCGGGGATGGTGCTGGGCCTCGCTTTCGCGGGCTCCCCCTCGCGCCTCGCCAACGGCGTTCGGATCGCCGGCGTCGACGTCGGCGGCAGGACGCCGCATCAAGCGCGCTCCATCCTCGAGCGCCGCGCGGACGCGCTCGCGTCCGTCCCGGTGACCTTCCGGGTCGGCTCCCGCACCTGGCAACTGCAGCCCCGGCACCTCGGGATTCGCGTGGACTGGGGCGCCGCGGTCGACGCCGTGCGCCGGCAGGGCAACGGCTTCGGGCCGCTCCGCGGTTTCCGCCGGCTCGACCTGCGCTTCTTCGGAGCTGACGTCGCGCCGCCGACCCAGGTCTACGACGCGGCGTTGGAGTCCAAGCTCAACCAGATCTCGGCCGCGGTCAACGTTGCGCACCGCGAGGCGTCGATCGTGCTGCGCGGGCTCCGGCCGGAGATCGTCCCGAGCCGCACCGGCCACAGGCTCGACCGCCACGCCGCAGCGGCGACGATCGTGCGCGCGCTCGCGAGCCTCAAGCGCGAGCCCGTCGGGCTGCCGATCCAAGTCGACCGGCCGAAGATCACCGCGAGCGATCTCAGGGTCGCCCAGGCAGAGGTGCGCACCGCCCTTTCGGCCCATGTCCATCTGACCCTGGACGCGACGCGCTGGAACCTGCGGCCGCCGCGCATCGCCCGCCTGCTCGAGCTTCCAGCCGACGGGCGTCGCGACCTGCGGATCGGCGGCGCGGGGGCCAACAGCTGGTTCACCGCCCTCGCGAAGCGCGTCGACAAGCGGCCGGTGGACGCCGACTGGGCGGTCGGCAAGAGCGGCATCCGCGTGATCCCGGATCAACCCGGCCACGTGCTGGACGTGCCGCGGAGCGCTAAGGCGGTGCTGAGGGCGGCGCTCGTTACCGCGCCGGAGCAGCTCCGCACCGCAACCCTGATCGTCGAACGTGCCAGCGCCGACCGGACGACCGCCGAGGCGCGGGCCATGAACATCAAGGGCCTGGTCGCCAGCTACCAGACGTTCTACGGCGGCGAGGCGAACCGGATCCACAACGTGCAGCTCGTCTCGCACCTCGTCGACAAGCACGTGATCGCGCCCGGCGAGACGTTCTCCTTCAACGGCGCAACCGGCGCGCGCACCGAGGACAAGGGCTTCCTGGTAGCGCCGGTGATCATCAACGGCGAGCTGAAGACCGGCCTCGGCGGCGGTGTCTGCCAGGTCTCGACGACGGTGTTCAACGCTGCGTACGAGGCCGGGTTGCCGATCGTCTCGCGCACGAACCACGCGCTGTACATCAGCCACTACCCGCAGGGCCGCGACGCGACGGTCAACTATCCGGACACGGACCTGAAGTTCACGAACGACACCGGCCACTGGCTGCTCCTGCGGACCTGGGTCGGCTCCTCGTCGCTCACGGTCGCGTTGTACGGGACGTCCGTGCACCGCCGGGTCGTCAGCGAGACGTCGCCGCTCGTCGTGACGGGCCCACCGCCGGTCCGGAAGATCAACGATCCGACGCTCTTCGTCGGCGAGACCGTGGTCGAGGAGTCCGGGTCGTCGTCTCTCAAGACGAGCAACGAGCGCAAGGTCTACGACGCCGACGGGAAGCTGCTCTTCGACACGACGTTCTACTCGTCGTACCGCGGCGAGATGAAGGTCATCCGAGTGGGCACAAAGCCGCGCCCCACGGATCAGACCGACACGACGACCACGACGGGCACGACGACCACCACCAAGAAGAAGACTACGACGACGACTACGACGACGACTACGCCTCGGCCCTAGCGATCGCGTCCACGAGAGTCTGCGGGATCCGCGTCGGGCGCAGCGTCTTCGCGTCGACGCAGGCGTGTGAGGTCCAGCCGTCGGCGATCACCTCGCCGTCGCGCGTGATCTCGTAGTCGAAGCGAAAGCGCGCACCGCGCACCTCCCCGACGCGCGTGTGGACGCGGAGCCGATCGTCGAAGTGGGCAGGCTGCCGGTAGCGGATGTGCGACTCGAGCACGAAGGATTCGATGCCCTGCTCGCGGATGGACGAGTAACCGCCGGCGTACTCCGCCAGATAGGCGACTCGCGCCACCTCGAACCAGATGAGGTAGTTGGCGTTGTGCACCACCCCTTGAGCGTCGGTCTCCGCAAAGCGGACCGTCACGTCGGTGCTGAAGCGGGCTCCGTCCACGAGCGTCACTCTACGGCGCTCGGATCTGGCTCAGGCGCTCGCCTAGGCTGCGGCGCGCTTGAGCGTCTTCTCTTCGAGGAGCCGCTGGCAGTTCGAGCAGATCTTGCGCTCAACATGGTACGGCACTCCGGCGCGCTGCCGGAGCGCATGAACGGTGATGGCGGTGTGCTTGTGCCTGCGAAGCGTCATTACGTCCTCTCAGAGTAATAAGACGTTCGGTCGTCACTAGTTGTTGTCGGCAAATGTCCACCAAACCTTCACACCCTTTTTACGGCGGTAACCTTCTGGCGCCGTGCGAGCCCTCGCCGTCATCCCGGCGCTCGGCCTCACCCTCCTGGTGGGCTGCGGCGGAACCCAGAAGCGGCCCGATGTCGGCGCCGACATCGCGGCCAAAGCCCATCCCTGCGCCGCGGGCTCCTTCCAGCGACTCGGCTCGCCGCGGCTGGCCTACGCGGCGATCGTCCGCTCCCGGGCCACGGTCTCCCGCCGGCCCGGTGCCCGCGCCTTCGCCAGCTTCCGCAAGCTGAACGTCAATCGTGTCCCCACGATCTTCTCGATCCGCGGCGCGGTGGTCGATGCCAAGTGCAAGCCGAGCTCGTACCTCGTCCAGATTCCCAAGCGGCCGAACGGCGTGACCGCGTGGGTGCGGGCCCGGGAGGTGGACGTGGCGAAGGTCTCGACCCGGATCGTCGTCGACCTGTCGGAGAAGCGGGTCACGCTCTACAAGGACGGGAAGAAGGTCTTGAGCTCGACGGCCGCAATCGGGGCGCCGGCGACGCCGACCCCCACCGGCCACTTCTACGTCAACCAGCGCCTCATCCCCACGGACAAGGGCGGCCCGTTTGGCCCGGGCGCGGTGGGAGTCTCGGCGTTCTCGAACGTCCTGACCGGCTGGACGCAGGGCGGACCGATCGCGATCCACGGCACCAACGCACCGTGGTCGATCGGCAAGGCCGTCTCCAACGGCTGCATCCGCATTCCGAATGCGAAACTCCGGCGGTTGTTCTCTGAGGCTCTCAGCGGTACGCCGGTCCTGATCCGGCGGTGAAGTGGGCCGTGATCGGCGCCCTCGCTCTTGCTCTCGGCGGGGCCGTGTTGGCGTGGGCGGAGTCACGGCCCGATCCGGCAGACGCAGTGCGTGACGGCTGCGGCACGGACCGCTTCGCGATCTTCAATCGCCTGGAGCCCAACTGGGCGTACGTCTTCGACCGCAATACGACTGCTTCGGCTCCGCCGCCCACAGGACGCTGGGCCGGCGGGGTCGTCCTGCCGGGCAACGACTCGCCGCTCGGCGTCCATCCGACTCCGGTCGACGACCCGATCACGCACGACGCCTACGACCTGAACGTCAATCTCCGCGCGGATCAGCCCGACGCCTATCTCCTCGGCGGCGACGAACAGGCACGCTCCGGCAACTTCGGGGGAATCGACGAGGAGCGCGCGCGCCTGCACATGGAGCGCGAGGAGCTCGGCATCCCGTTCGCGGTCTGGCCCGAGCAGGGCGATCGCGTCCTGGCGTACGGCTCTTGGGTCTGGGACTGCGAGCACTTCGCCGGCGGCGGCGCCCGCACCGAGTTCCATCCCATTCGGGCACTCTGGGTCGAGCGGCAGTTCTCGCCCAGAAGTCCGTCGGGCGAAGCCGAGGCGTCACTCTGGTACTCGAACGTGAAGACGGCTGCCGGCGTGCTTGCCGACTGCGCGCACAGAACGAAAGGCGATCGGGACGCGTTCAAGACCTGCCAGACCACCGAGCGGGCAAGCTCGAGCTTCGCCGACAGCGGCTCGAGGACGTTCGTCCTTCGCGCGCCGCGCCGACCTGCGCCCGGTGCGCGCTTGCGTGCGCGGCTCGTGGATGTCGGCAGCAGTCGTGGCGCCCTGCGGCCGCGGCTCCGGTTGACGGGCAACGGAGTACGCGTGACGCTCCGCTTCGTTTCGGGGCGACCGGTGCGCATCGCCTACAACGTCTTCGTCGGGTGGAGCCCGGTGCCGGCGCGGGCGCGTCCCCGCCATCTGCGCGTCCAGCTCCAAGAGTTGCTCGTCCGCCGCGCCATGGACCCGTCCTGCCTCACGACGCAGCCCGATTGTCCTGCGAGCGTCGAGACGACACAGCTCGGACAGATCGCCGCAGCCCCAGGAGAGTGGGCGCTCTACGTCGACGTCGGCGGGATCTGGACTCATGTGCGGCCGCTCGTCCTGCGTGTGCGCGACGGCCAGCGCGTGCGGCTGCGGCAGCGGTTCGACCTCTACGTCCCGCGCGGCCGTGCATGGCGGCTTTTTGCCTTCGCGCGGGAGTGCGACTTCGGGCTTCCTACCTTCTCGAGCAACGACCGCGCTGTGTATCCGTGCCCGCGCAGCGGCGAATTCGGTCACCCGACCGGGGACGACAGGCCTGGCTATCTCGCGGTCCGGGGCTCACTCGGCCGGCACCGAGCGAACGCGAGTCTGGAAGACTCGACCTGCCCGCCGGTGAACAAATCCGGCTGCTACCGCCTGACGTGGCGCGTGACCGCAGTACCGTGAAGGATCCGACGACCGAGGAGGATGACTAGATGGCAAAGCCCAAACAGAAGAACATCGTGGAACGGCTCACCGGAGTAGGCGAGGAGGCGATCCAGCGGATCGGCGGCGCACCCGGGGCGGACAAGGTGCTCGCCGCGCTCGGGTCGTTGCCGAAGCGCGTCGACGAGCTGCAGCGGAGCGTGCGTGGGCTCGAGAAGCTCGAGAAGCGGCTCGGCACGATCGAGAAGCGGCTCGACAAGCTCGAAGGCAAGGGATCGTCGACCTCGCGCAAGACCTCCTCGGCCAAGCGCAAGACCGCGGCGCCCAAGCGCAGCAGCAGCAGCTAAAAGGCAGGCGTCCCGTTGGGTCGTACCGGTGCCAGGCACGGGTACGAAACGGTGACGCGTCTGTCACG
>DAINSN010000095.1:0-3248 GCA_036741295.1 Gaiellaceae bacterium | reverse complement strand
CGGTGCCAGGCACGGGTACGAAACGGTGACGCGTCTGTCACGAGGCGGGCACGCGGACCCGCAGCGCCTGCGGGACGATTTCAAAGCGCACGGGCGTTGTGCCGGGCTGTTCGCCGTCGAGCTCGATCGGGAGCGGCTCCGGTGCGTCCACGCTCACCTGCGCGCCGCGCAGTAGCTCGGCCTTCGGATGGGGGAGATGAGTGCCGCGGAAGATCTTCGGCATCGTCATCACCAGATCCCGTTTCGAGATGTCGCCGATCAGCAGCACGTCGAAGATGCCGTCGTCCGGCTTGGCATCGGGAGCGATCTTCATCCCGCCGCCGAGGTACGGGCCGTTGGCCACGATGACGTCGTGCATCCGGGCCTGGCGCCTCTCGCCGTCCACCGAGACCGTGATCTCGTTGCTCGACCAGCGCGCGAAGACGGCGAACGTCGCCCACACGTACGAGACCTTCCCGCCGAACGCCTTGGAGGTGTCGTTGGCGCGCTGCGCGATCGCTCCGCTCATGCCGGCGCTCGCGACGTTCGCGAACAAGGACTCTCCCTCGCCGCCGGCCCAGAGCTTGTACGTCGCGCGGCCGAGGTCGATCGTGCGCGTCTTGCCCGAGAGCGCGACCTCGATGGCGCGGTCGATCTTCCGCGGTAGCCCGAGCGAGCGGGCGAAGTCCCAGCCGGTCCCGCGCGGGATCACCGCGATCTCGATGCCGGCTCGTCCCCCGATCCCGTTCACGACCTCGTTCACCGATCCGTCGCCTCCGACAACGACCAGCAACTCGGCGCCCTCGTCAGCGGCGCGGCGCGCCAACTCGGTCAGTTCGCCGGCCGCTCGCGAGAAGAGTGCGTCTCCCTCGAGACCTGCCGCTGCGGCGCGCCGGGCGATCTCCGGCCAGCGCTTGCCCGTCGAGCCGTTCGCCGACGCCGGGTTGATGAGGAAGACGGTTCTCGGCGTCGTCAGTGCTTCTCGTCGGCCGTGACCGTCGCGAGCGCCACGCGCGTCATCCGGTCGACGGCCGCGCGCAATTCCTCGTCGGTGATGCGCGTGAACTCGCCCTCGACGACGATGTCGCTCACGGTGAGGAGACACCCCGACTGGACGCCGCGGAGCGCACCGACCGTGAAGAGCGCCGAGGCCTCCATCTCGACCGCGAGCACGCCGCGCTTCGACCAGCGTTCGTACTGATTCGCGTCCGGGTTGTAGAAGACGTCGCTCGAGACTATGGGCCCGACGTGCATCGACTGGCCCATGTGCTTGGCCGCGTGCACCGCTCCGTGGATGAGCTCCCAGCTCGCCGTCGGGCAGTGCGGCTCATTCCCGACGAGGTGATCCGCGGTGCGGTCGTCGGCGACCGCGGATAGCGCGACGATCAGGTCGCCGAGCGCGTGATGCGCCTGGAGCCCTCCGCACGTGCCGACGCGCAGCAGCTTCTTCACGCCGAGCTGGATCAGCTCCTCGAAGACGATCGTCGCGCCCGGACAGCCCATGCCGGTGCCCTGCACCGAGACCGGCTTCCCCTCGTAGGTGCCCGTGTACCCGAGCAGGCCGCGTTCGGCGTTCTTCTCGACGGGATTGTCGAAGTAGGTCTCCGCGATGTACTTCGCTCTGAGCGGATCGCCGGGAAGGAGGCAGGCCTCGGCGTACTCCCCCGGCTCGGCTCGAATGTGGATCGGCATGAGGGCGCAACCCTAACCCGTGCGACTATTGGGGCAGTGAAAGGTGCGATCGAGCCCCGGCTCGAGCAGATCCTCGAGTTCTGCGCCGAGGACCCCGTGGAGCGCGTCTTCCTCGAGGACGTCGCCCGGCGGCGCCTGGGCAAGTTCAACGCGTTCGCCGACAACGGCCGCTTGACCGCCCTGTGTCACGTCGGTGCGAACGTCGTCCCCTCCGGCGCGGAATGCGGCCGCTTCGCGCACGCCGCCTCCCGGGGCCGCGCCCGGATGATCATCGGCGACGAACGCGCGGTCGACGAGCTCTGGGACGACCTCGCCGGGCTGATGCCGACGCCGCGCAACGACCGGCCGGGGCAGCCGGTGTACGCGATCTCCGAGCCGCCGCCTCCGGGCGACTCGGGCCTGCGTGCGGCGACCGACAGGGACTTCCCGCTGCTGCTGCCCGCCTGCTCGGCCGCGCACGAGGAAGAGATCGGGATCGATCCGATGGCACGCGATCCGGAAGGCTTCCGCTGGCGCACGCGCTCGCAGATCGAGGAGGGGCGCTCGTGGCTCTGGGTCGAGCGGGGGACGATCTTGTTCAAGGCCGAAGCGTCGGCGTGGACGCCGGGCGCGATCCAGATTCAACAGGTATGGGTCGATACGCCCGCGCGTAACAAAGGCTATGCGCAGCGCGGCATGCGCGATCTGTGCCGGCTGCTGCTCGAACGGGTGCCGACCGTTTGCCTTTTCGTCCGGCCGGAGAACGCGCCGGCGATCCGCGTCTATGAAGCGATCGGGATGCAGCGGCGCGGTTCGTACCGGTCGCTGATCTTTTGATTCGGCTTCTCCGGCTCGCGTTTGGCCTGTGGGTCCTCCGCTGGGCCGCCCAACAGCTCGCCTCCTATGTCACAAGGCATCGTCCGCACCCGAACGGGTGATGAAGTCTCACCCATAGCCGTCGAAGAAGAGAGCGTGAAGCCCCGCATTACTGCGGCTGCGGGACTTGCTGTGGCGATTGTCGCTGTGAGTTCTTCGGTCCTCCTCTTGGGTGGAAACAGCAACGCTGCTGTGAGCCACACCTGCTCGGCAACCGACCGGCAGTTCCTGGGCGCCGCCCAGCTGAACATGGCCGCGCTCGGAAGCCTCTCGCAGGACTATTTGCAGGGCGACGCCAAGGCGGACGACGTGATCCTGCAGACGGACTCTGCAGTCGCAAGCCTGCGCAACACCAATCCGAGCGATCCGTCGCTGTCGAAGACGCAGAAGATCCTGCGCGCGATGTTCCTCGAGTACGGCCGTGCAATCCGCGCCGACAAGCATCATCGCGATCCGGGTCAGTACATCTACCGGGCCTACGGTCTCGCGAACTTCGCCCACGACGTCCTGTCGCAGGCGGAGCCGGCGCTGGCCAAACGCGGCTGCGACGTTTCCCCGCTCCTCTAAGTCGCGCGAAAGCTGCGCTTTCGCGCGAGGTGAGGTACGGCGCTTCGCGCGGGACGTGCGCGGGCGGAGCCCGCGCACTCCTATTTTGGGTTCTGGTGGGCGGTTGCTGTCAACCGCGGGGACGGCGGCGCTGAAGCGTCGCCATCCCCTTAAGT
>DAINSN010000094.1:0-9898 GCA_036741295.1 Gaiellaceae bacterium | reverse complement strand
CCGATGCCCCAGCCGACCGAGGAGCGGCGCAAGGAGCTGGTGAAGATCGTGCGCAAGATCGCGGAGGAGGGAAGGATCGCAGTGCGAAACGTTCGTCGGGACGCCGTCCAGCACCTCAAAGACCTGGCGAAGGGCGAAGTCGGCAAAGACGACGAGCACCGCGCGGAGGAACGCGTGCAAAAGCTGACCGACGAGCACACGAAAACGATCGATGACTTGCTCAAGCACAAAGAAGCAGAGATCATGGAGGTCTAGGCCTCCCCGACTGCGGTGAGCATCCTCACGAAGATCAGAACGCTGCGGCACGTCCGGCCCGCGGCCGAGCCCGACCTCCCGGACGTCGCGCACGCGGTCGCGATCATCATGGACGGGAATGCGCGCTGGGCGCGCAAGCGCGGACTGCCGATCGCCGCTGGGCACAGAGCCGGCACGAAGGCGTTGCGACGCACTGTCGAAGCGGCGATCGATCTCGGCGTCGACTCGCTCGCCGTGTACGCGTTCTCGACCGAGAACTGGAACCGGCCGCCGGACGAGGTGGAGCTGCTGATGGAGATCTTCACCGAGACGATCGAGCGCGAGCTGCCGGACCTCGTGCGCCAGGGAGTGCGCACGCGCTTCATCGGGCGCCGCGACCGTGCGCCGGATGCGTTGCAGCAGCGGATGGCTGCGCTCGAGGGCGAGACCGAAGAGAACCGCACACTGAATCTTTGGATCGCGTTCGACTACGGCGGGCGTGCCGAGATCGTGGATGCCGCGAACCGCGCCGTCGCTGGTGGCAGAGAGGTGGACGAGGAGACGTTCGCGACCTACCTCAATGCGCCCGAGATGCCCGACCCCGACCTGCTGATCCGTACCTCCGGCGAGCTGAGGATCTCGAACTTCCTCCTGTGGCAACTCGCCTACGCCGAGCTGGTCTTCGTCGACACGCTCTGGCCCGATTTCGGCGAGGAGCAACTCCGCGCCGCTCTCGACGACTACGCCAGCCGCAGGCGCCGCTTCGGCGGTAGGTAGTGGCCCCTCTAGTTTCGCGCGTGCTGGTCGCGGTCGTCGGCCTGCCGGTCGTGCTGGTGATCGTCTGGGCGGGCGGCTGGTGGCTGTTTGCGCTGGCGGGCGTCGCAGCGATTCTCGCGCTGCACGAGTACGCGCTGATGATCCGCTCGCTGCGTCCGGTCATCCTCGCGGCGTATGCAGGAGCGCTCCTGTCGCTGCTCGGCGCACACCTCGCCGGCCTCGAATGGACTGTTGCGGGCTTCCTCAGCACGATGGTGTTCGCGTTCCTGTTGCACTGGATCGCCACCACGCGGCAGTCCGCCACGGTTGCGATCGCATCCACGGTGCTCGGCGCGGGCTGGATCGGCCTCTGTCTTGCACACCTCTTGCTCCTGCGCCAGATTCCGAGCGAAGGGGAGCTCGCCACGTTCACGGTCCTGCTGGCGGTGTGGGCCGGTGACATCGGCGCGTTCTTCGCGGGGCGACTCATCGGCCGTCACAAGCTTGCGCCTGCGCTGTCGCCGGGGAAGACCTGGGAAGGTTTCCTCTTCGGAACCGCGGCGACGATCTTCGTCGCGTTCGTCGCCCTTTACAAGCAGCACTACCTTTCGATCTGGCAGTCGATCGTGCTCGGCGTCGTGATTGCGATCGCCGCACCGCTCGGTGACCTCTTCGAGTCGGCGCTGAAGCGGGACATGCAAGTGAAGGACAGCGGTCGCCTGCTCGCGGCGCACGGCGGCGTCCTCGACCGGATCGATTCCCTGCTCTTCGCAGTGGTGGCGTCGTACTACTTGCTGCGCGCGTTCAACGCGGCCTAGAGACTCTTCGCGTACCGGACTTCGGAGACATCGAAGCCGAAGATGTGGATGTCGCGGGCAGCGCCGTCCAGCGACCAGCCGGCGAGCTCGTAGAAGCGGCGTGCTCTCGGGTTGTCGTCGAGCACCCAGAGAATCGCATCCTCGTGTCCCAGCTTGCGGAGCTCCGCTTCGCCGGCCTCGATGAGCGCCCGCCCGACGCCCGTTCCCCAGTGCTCCGGGTGGACGTAGATCGCGAACAGCTCGCCGTCGGTGCCCGGATCACGGCTCGCGCCGACGTCGACGAAGCCGAGGATCTCCCCGCCGCGTTCTGCGACGAGTGCCGGCGGCCCGGTCCGGTGCCGTCGGACCGCGTCCTCCACCGACAGCGCCTGCAGCTTCTCGGACGGCAGGGCGTATGCGTAGGCGGCCTGCCAGGTCTCCACGTGAACCCGGGCAACGCCTTCCGCGTCGTCGGGTGTTCCGGGGCGAATCACCGCCGCGAACCTACACTTCCTGCGTGATGAAGAGGATTGCGCTCCTTGGCGCCACGGGCTCGATCGGGCGCCAGGCGCTGGAGGTGATCGAGGCGCATCCCGGGCTCGAGCTCTGCGCTGCCGCCTCGGGTTCGCAACCCGTCGACGGCCTGGCGCCGCTGACCCAGGCCGGCGGCGATCTCACGGAGTTGCTCGAGCGGGCCGAGCCGGACCTCGTCCTGAACGCGGTGGTGGGCTTCGCAGGGTTGCCCGCAACGCTCTGGGCGCTCGAGCGCGGCGTCGATCTCGCGCTCGCGAACAAGGAGAGCCTCGTCGCCGCAGGCGAGCTTGCCTTGGCCGCACAGCGACGAGGCGGCGGCCGGCTCATTCCCGTCGACAGCGAGCATTCGGGTGCGTTCCAGTGCCTCGAAGGCCGTTCGGTCGACCAGGTCCACTCGCTCGTGCTCACCGCGTCGGGCGGACCGTTCCGCGGCCGCGCGCGTGACGAGCTCGAAGACGTAACGCCTACCGCCGCTCTGGCGCACCCGACCTGGAACATGGGGCCGAAGATCACCGTCGACTCTGCAACGCTTGCGAACAAAGGCCTCGAGCTGATCGAGGCTCACTTCCTGTTCGGCGTTCCGTACGAGCAGATCGAGGTCGTCGTGCATCCGACCTCGGTCGTTCATGCGCTAGTCCGCTTCCGCGACGGCGCGACGCTCGCACATCTCGGCTACCCGGACATGCGCGTGCCGATCTCCTATGCGCTCACGTACCCAGAGCGCAGCGCAACGCCGATTCCGCCGCTCGATCTCGCCGGCGGCATGACACTCGAGTTCGAGCCGCCCGACCTCGAGACGTTCCCACTGCTGGCGCACGCGCGCAAAGCGGGCGAACAGGGCGGTACGTATCCGTGTGCGTTCAACGCGGCGAACGAGGTGGCTGTCGCTGCGTTTCTCGAAGGGCGGCTGCCATTCCTGGGGATCGCCGACGTGGTCGCAGACGCACTGGCGTCAGCCGACGGATCTGCGGCGCGCGATCTCGATGAGCTCGTCGCCGCGGACGAGGCAGCACGTCGTCACGTGGAGGACGGGCTCAAGGTCGCATGAGCGTCGTTCGCCTTCGGCTCACTCTCGTGAGGGAAACCATGTTTCCCTCACGAGCTCCCTTCTTTAGGGATCGACTCAGCGCCCGCGGCGTGGCGACCGCCGCCGCGTACACTGAGGAGAAAGAGCGGGGAAACCTCCCGGTTTCCCCTTACGCCCCTGCCACCGCTCATCGACCAAAGGTCGGTCGATGAGCATCCTCATCTCCATTCTCGGCCTCGCCGTTCTGATCCTCCTGCACGAGGCCGGCCACTTTTTCGTTGCCCGCGCCGTCGGTATGAGGCCTCGCCGGTTCTACCTGGGCTTTCCACCGGCGCTCGTCAAGGTGGTACGCAACGGAATCGAGTACGGAATCGGCGCGATCCCACTCGGCGGCTACGTGAAGATCCCGGGCATGCACCGTCCCGCTGCGTCCGACCTGGACGTGCAGCTCGCGGCGGCGCTTGCAGAAGACCCGAGCCTCTTTCCGAAGGTCGCACGCGTGAAGCGCGCTCTGGAAGTGGACGATCTCGACGGTGCCCGAGACGCAGTTCCGGAGCTCGACCGCGCCGTCGAGGAGGCGAGCCTCAGTCCCGCTCCGGCGAAGGCTGCGCGGCGTTCGGTGGACGAGCTGCGAGACGGGCTCAGCTCCGACGCGTACTGGCGCCAACAGACCTGGAAGCGGATCACGGTGATCTTCGCCGGCCCGGGCGTGAACATCTTCGTAGCGGTCGTGCTCGTGGCGCTGGGATACATCTTCGGCGTACCGGGCGATGCCGACCGCACGGTCAGGAACGTCAAGCCCAACACGCCGGCGGCGGCCGTCGGTCTCCGGCCCGGCGACAGGATCATCGCCGTGAACGGGCGGCAGACGCCGGACTTCAACACGGTCTCCCAGTTGATCCGGGCCTCGAAGGGCAAGCCCACGACCGTCACGGTCTCGCGCAAGGGCATGGCAGTCACGCTCGGGCCCGTGCGGACGCGGCAGATCGGCGGCCGCTGGGCGCTCGGGTTCGAGCCCGGCTGGAGAGAGATCAAGTACGGCCCGGTCGGCGCGCTGACGCACAGCCTGAAAACCACGTGGGCGGCGACGAAGGCGACGGTCACGTTCTTACCCCGGTTGTTGACGGGATCAGGAAGGAAGGAGGTCTCGAGCCCGGTCGGGATCGTGGACGTCTCGAGTCAGGCGGTTTCGCTCACTTTCACGCTGTTTCTGCAGATCCTCGGGCTGATCAGCCTTTCTCTGGCCATCCTGAACCTGTTGCCGTTGCTGCCGCTCGACGGCGGCCACATCCTGTTCTCGATCATCGAAGGGCTCCGCGGCCGCGCGGTCGGGCGTGAGGTCTACGAGCGCGTGTCCGCGATCGGGATCGCGCTCTTCCTCGTCCTGATGTTCATCGGCTTGTCGAACGACATCAACCGCCTCGGAGGCGGTTAGTGCCCCTACCAGCGGCACAGGGCGGCCTCTGGCCCGCGATCACGCGGCGCCAGACGACACCCTCGCTCTTACCAAGGCTGCCAGCCTTGGCTGCGAGCGAGTGCGTCGTCTGGCTTGGTGCTCGCGACCCAGAGACTCGCCAGTACCACTGGCAGGGGCACTAAACTCGGCTCAAGATGGCCAGCGAGCGCCAGATCACCGTTGGCGGCGTGAAGATCGGCGGCGGCGCCCCCGTCGTCGTCCAGTCGATGACGCTGACGAAGACGCACGACGTCGAGGCCACGACCGCCCAGATCGCCGCCCTCGCATCCGCCGGCTGCGAGATCGTCCGCGTCGCCGTCCCGAAGACGGAGGACGCGGAGGCGCTGCGCAGGATCGTCCGGTTCTCGCCGCTCCCCGTCATCGCGGACATCCACTTCAATGCGAGCCTCGCGCTGAAGGCGATCGACGCCGGCGTAGCGGCGGTCCGCATCAACCCCGGCAACATCGGCGGCTCGGACAAGGTTGCCCAGGTCGTGCGCGCCGCGCAGGCCGCGGGCATCCCGATGCGCATCGGCGCCAACTCCGGTTCGCTGCCGAAGCATCTCAACGAGCTCGCGCAGGCCGATCAGGCCGAGGCGCTCGTCGAAGCGGCGCTCGAGGAAGTGCGTCTTCTCGAGAGCCTCGACTTCAGGGACTTCAAGATCTCGGTGAAGTCGAGCCACGTGCCGACCATGATCCGCGCGTACCGGCTGCTCGCCTCGAAGGTGCCGTACCCGTTGCACCTCGGCGTCACCGAGGCCGGCACGCCTTTCGCGGGCTCGATCAAGAGCGCCGTGGGCACGGGCGCGCTGCTCGTCGACGGGATCGGCGACACGATGCGCGTCTCGCTGACCGCGGATCCGGTGGAGGAAGTGCGTGTGGCCTGGGAGATCCTCAAGTCGCTCGGGCTGCGTGAGCGCGGGCCGATCATGATCGCCTGCCCGTCCTGCGGCCGGGACAACGTGGGGGTGCAGACGCTCGCGGAGAAAGTGGAGGAGCGCCTGAGTGCATACCCGCAGCACTTCGAGGTTGCAGTGCTCGGCTGCGCCGTGAACGGGCCCGGCGAAGCGGGCGACGCCGACTTCGGCATCGCCGGCGGCCGGGACACAGGCTTCGTGTACGCGCACGGACGTGTCTTGAAGAAGGTCTCGTCCGACATCCTCATCGAGGAGCTGTTCCACGAGATCGACAAATGGATCGCAGAAGGGATGCAACGTCCCAAGCGTCTGAAGATGGCAAAGCCCGCCGCGCTGGCGATGGCTGAAGCGTCGCTGATCCCGCTCGCCGAGTAGTCTGCCCGGACAACATGATTGCCCGGGCCTCAGAGCTTTTTCTTCCGACGCTGCGTGAGCCTCCGGCGGACGCGGAAGCTGCGAGCCACCAACTGCTCGTGCGCGGCGGGTTTATGCGGCAGGTGGGCGCCGGGCTGTGGACGTTGCTGCCGCTCGGTTGGCGCGTGCACCAGAAAGTCGTCCAGATCATCCGCGAGGAGATGGACGCAATCGGCGATCAGGAGATGTTGTGTCCGATGCTGACGCCGGCGGAGCTCTGGGAGTTGAGCGGCCGGATCAACATCCCGGAGGTCTTCAAGCTCAAGGACCGGAACGGTCGCCCCTTCGTCCTGGGGTTCTCACACGAAGAGACGATGACCCTCCACGCGCGGGAGATCCAGTCGTATAAACAGCTCCCGCAGCGCTGGTACCACTTCAGCACGAAGGAGCGTGACGAGCCGCGTCCGCGGGCCGGATTGCTGAGAGTGCGCGAGTTCATCATGAAAGACGCGTATTCGTTCGATCGAGACACGGAAGGGCTGGACGAGAGCTTTCAGCTCCATGCTCAGGCCTACAAGAAGATCTTCGAACGGTGCGAGCTCCAGGCCTACGAGGTGGAGGCGGAGTCCGGGATCATGGGGGGCAAGGAGTCGTGGGATTACCTTGCGCCGGCGGAGGCGGGCGAGAACGAGCTGGTGCGTTGCGAGAACGGCGACTACGCCGCAGACATCGAAGCGGCAGAAGGAATCCCGCGCGCTCCGGAGTTCCCGCCATCGCTCGGCGCGCCCGCGGAAGTCGAGACGCCTGACGTCACGACGATCGAAGGGCTTGCCGAGTTCCTGAAGATCGACGCAGCAGCAACTTCGAAGGCGATGCCCGTCGTCGTCGGTGACCGCGTTGTGCTCGCGCTGGTGCGTGGTGATGACCGGCTCAGTGAGGAGAAGCTCACGACCACCCTGGGGAGTGCCTTTCGTCCTGCGACGGAGGATGAGATTCGCAAAACGTTCGGGGCCGGCGGGGGGTCGCTCGGGCCCGTCGGAGTCGACGTCGAGGTGATTGCGGACAACACGCTGCGGGAGGGCCAGTTCGTGGCAGGAGCGAACCGCGACGGCCGGCATCTACGCGGTGTAGAAGCGGGCCGTGACTATGAGCCGCTTTTTGCAGACATCCGAGAGGCGAATCCGGGGGATCGCTGCCCGAAGTGCGGCGGCAAGCTGATCGCGGAGCCCGCGATCGAGCTCGGCCACATCTTCAAGCTGGGAACGTTCTATAGCGAGCCGTTCGGCGCGACGTATCTGGACGAGGACGGACAGGAGAAGCCGCTCGTGATGGGCAGCTACGGCATCGGGCCCGCGCGCACCATGGCGGCCATCATCGAGCAGCATCACGACGAGAGAGGCATCGAGTGGCCCGCTTCGGTCGCGCCGTACGACGTTCACGTGGTCGTGATCCCCGGTATGGAAGAGCACGCGCAGTCAGTGGCGGACGCGCTCTCCACGGCGGGTCTCGACGTCCTCGTAGACGACCGTGATGCGCGTGCGGGGGAGAAATTTGCGGACGCCGATCTGATCGGCTGTCCGGTACGCGTGACGGTCGGGCGAAAGGTTGCGGAAGACGGTACGGTGGACGTTCGACGGCGCGCGAAGGGGGAAGACAACGCGGTGAGCGTGGGTGAGCTCGTCTCTACAGTGCGCGAGATGCTCGGCTGATGGCGCGCAAGCGACGCTTCAGCGAGGACTCATTCGGCCCGACCATCGAACGGCTGATGGGCGAAGCCGGACTCACCTACCGTTCACTCGCCGAGAAGACGAGACTCTCGGCGGGATATCTGAACCACCTCGTGCACGGAAACCGGCCGGTGCCATCGGACGACGTGATCAAGACGCTCGCGCGAGCGTTGGGCGTCGAGGCCGAGCACTTCCGTGAGTACCGGTTGCGTGTGATCACCGACCGGCTCGAACGCATGCCGGACCTGATCGACAAGCTGTACAGGCGTTACGGCGCGTAGCTACGATTGCCCCGCCACGGGCGTGACGCAGCCTGGTTAGCGCGATCCTCCGTGGTATTCGGAAACGGCTGTCTCGCCGCCGAGGCTACGGCACTCAGACCAAGCGGTCCTGAGGGGTATGTTCCGCGACGTCAACTAGGGGAGGCGGTGTCGTATGCGGCGATTGACTTTTCTCGGGGTGATTTCTTTGCTTCGCCCTGATCGGTTCGGGTGCTTCTGTTGCTCAGCCGGTGGTGACGTGCCCGTTGCCATCGCAGGAGGGCCCGCCAGTTGAGATTCCGGCGACGATCATCGGTACGCCAGGCGATGACGTCCTGCGCGGGACGGAGGGGCAGGATGTAATCGTCGGCCTCGGCGGCAATGACCGCATCTGGGGACTCGGCGGTGACGATCTGATCTGCGGTGGTCTCGGCGACAACCGCATCGACGGCGGCGCGGGCAGCGACTTCATCCTCGACGACAACGGCGACACATTCCGCCTCGGCTTCCCGGGTGGGATAAAACTGCCCGGCGGCAACGACGTCATCTTCGGCGGTGCAGGGGATGACGGCATCGCCGGCGAGGGCGGAGACGATACGCTCAAGGGAGGCGACGGCAACGACTTCGTCACCGGCCAGATGGGCAACGACGTCGTCTCCGGCGACAACGGCAACGTTGATCTGTTCGGCGGTCCTGGGGACGACACAGTTCAAGGCGGCGACGGGAACGACTCCCTCGTCGGTAACTTCGGCAACGACACCCTGCTCGGCGGGGAGGGTGACGACACTCTCTTCGGCGACGCGTTTTTCGACGACCCAGGCGCGTTCGACATCTGCAACGGCCAGCAGGGCTTTGACCTGTCGGCGGCGTGTGAGGTCACTAATCAGATCGAGGGCGATCTTCCACCAGGCTAAATCCACTGAAGATGCTTGATAGAGGAACGGGCCCGGCCATTTGAGTCGGGGCCGTTCGTCTGAGCCGGCAGCGTTGCGCTGACCATCTCTCATCGAGATTGGTCGTCGCTCTGCGGCCGCTGCATTAGTTGGCCGGTGAGACGGGTCTAGCCGGTTTGTGAGCCCGGCCGGCACGGAGGAACCTTCTGTGGTCGGCGAGCGTCCTAGTCGTGGGGGGCCGGTCTGTCTCAGCGGTCCGGGCCGCGCCGACCCTCATTTTCTTTCGGCGCTTTCGGGAATACCCTGGCGTGCGGGGTCGGGTGTCGCGGGCTGGCCGCAGTTCCGCGCCCCGGCCCTAAGCGAAGACCTGGCCGAAGTCGCGCACCAGCGGACAGCTCGGCCCGATGCGGCGCCTACGGGGACTTTGCGATTTACGTATGGCATGTAATAGTTCTCACGAGGAGCGACAGGGGGGCCTAGCGGTAGCCCTTGGCGTCCTCTCTCTCCCTTTGAAGGGGGCGCTGGCGGACCCGGCGCCCTCTTTCATTCTCGGTGGCTCTGTTATCCGCGGAGCAGGAACCGTTCAGCGCCTCAAGACTGACAACTCGGTCGCCCTATCTAACCTCGACCAGGACTGATGTAGCGAGCGCGACGTAGCGAGCGCGACCTCCGCCAGCGGTGGCAACCGCTCGTCGCTGAAACGCTGAAGCCAGCGCGACGCCACTCGCTCGTATCGGAAGCGGCGAGGCCGTACGACCTGCTCGTCGCGCCGAAACAGCGTCGCGGGGTAGACGAGAGGTAAATGACCGCGCTCTTTGTGTACGCCGCGTGATGGAGGAGGCTACTATCCATCGGCCACGGGGCGTGGCGCAGCCTGGTTAGCGCGCTAGTCTGGGGGACTAGAGGTCCCGAGTTCAAATCTCGGCGCCCCGATCAACAAAGG
>DAINSN010000093.1:0-9992 GCA_036741295.1 Gaiellaceae bacterium | reverse complement strand
GTCGGCGGCACCGCCTTGGCGAACGTGACGAGGTTCGACGGGCCGAAGATGTCCACCGCCGCCGCCCAATATTGCGGCAGCCGCGTCACGCACGTCAGAACGGCGAAGCCGCCGTAGGAGCCGCCGTAGACACCGATCCTTTCCGGTTCCACCCAGTCCTGCTCCCGCAGCCACTTGACGGCGTGCTCCCAGTCCTGCATGTCGCCGCCACCCCAGTCGCGCTGGACGAGCCGCTGGTACGACTTGCCGTAACCTGTCGAGCCGCGGATGTTCGTCGCGAGCACAGCGATGCCGCGCGAGAGCAGGTACTGGTAAAGCGGCTGGTAGAGCGGCTTCTCCTGCGCCTCCGGCCCGCCGTGAATCGACAGGACGACCGGCACCCTGCCCTCCGCCTCCGGGCGATAGAGCCAGGCCGGAATGTCGCGCCCGTCGAAGGTCGGATAGCTCACGAGCTCGACGTCGACGAGATCGTCTTCGTACAGCCCGCCAATGCGACTGTCGGTGACCGGAGCGGCCTTGCCGCTAGCGGTCTCGACGACCCAGGCCTCCGGCGGCCGCCGTGGGGTCGAAAGGATCAGAGCTGCGTGCGCGCCGTCGGGGGACAGAGCGAGCGGCGGCTCCGCACCCGTCAGGTGTGGACGTGAGCCGGCAGGCAAATCCGGCTCCGGCAGGTCCCGGCCGGTCTCGAGGTCACGGAGTCGCAAACGGTCGTAGCCGTTGTCGTTCACGAGCCAGGCCAGCACACGACCGTCCGTCGAGGCGGTGACGTCGTCGACGTCCTGCGTCGGCTCCTCGACCCACTCGTAGCGGTCCGAAGCGATGTCGTAGAACGCGAGCCCGCGAAACTCGCTGCCGGCGTCCGTGATCATGTAGAAGCCAGAGCCGTCCGGCGCCCATGGGCCGGGCACGAACATCGCGTCGTCGTCGTGCGGCGTCAGCTCGCGCGTTTCCCCGGTCTCGAGGTCGACCAAGTGAATCGACGCGTCGCTGTTGTTCCGGAAGTCGAGCGTCAGCAGCTTCGACCCGTCCGGGGAGAAACGCCCTGGGAACGAGAACATGCCCTCGCCGAACACGGCACGCGTCTCGCCACTCCCGGCGTCGCGAACCCAGACTTCCATGTCGGACGGTTTGCGCGCGTTCGCCGCATAGGCGAACTTCGTCCCGTCCTGAGACCAGGCGACGCCGCCGACGTAGTGCTGGACCTCCGGCTCGTCAGTCAGCTTGTCCGGCCAGCCGTGGTCGGAGTCGAGCATGTAGAGCTGATGAAACTCGTCTCCGTCGTGGTCTGCACAGAGCACGATCCGGCCGTCGGTCGGCGACACCCCCACGCCACGGACCGTCTCCTCCGTAAACGAGGTCAGCTGGTCCGGCCAGCCGCCTTCGACGGGAACGCGCCAGAGATTGAACTGCCCCGAGAGGTTGCCGGCGAAAAGGAGATGCGCCCCGTCGGCGGTGAACGCCAGCACCGAGGAGAAGCGGCGGGTTGCGAAGAACTGCTCCATGAGCGGCAGCTTCCGCGTTTCTGTGACGGCCACGGCGCGGAGATTACAGTTCTCGGCCATGGAGAGGTCTCTGCCCTGGGCGTGGTACGCGGATCCCGACGTCCTGCGGCGCGAGGGCGAGCGGATCTTCGCGCGCGCCTGGCAGTACGTGGGCCACACGGATCAGATCGCGGAGACAGGCTTCTTCGCGTCCGCCGCCGGCCAGATCCCTGTAGTGGTTACACGCGCGCGCGACCGGGAGCTTCGAGCCTTCCTCAACGTCTGCCGTCACCGCGGACACATCGTGGCGAGCGGCTCCGGCGCGCGTGAGACCTTGCAGTGCCCGTACCACGCGTGGACCTACGCGCTCGACGGCGAACTGCGCGCCGCGCCGCGCTCGGATCGCGAGCCGGGCTTCGACGCGGACGAGCTCGGGCTCAGGCAGATCCAGGTCGACACCTTCGGCCCGTTCGTGTTCGTGAATCCCGACCTCGATGCCGCGCCGCTGGCCGAAGCGCTCGGCGACGTCCCGGCGCAACTCGCCGAGATCCTCGACGTCAACGCGCTGGAGTTTCGCTTCCGTGCCGAGTTCGAGCTCGAGGCGAACTGGAAGATCTCGTGCGAGAACTTCCTCGAGTGCTACCACTGTGCCGTCGCACACCCTGGATTCAGCGCGGCCGTCGACGTGTCGCCTGACGCGTACCGGCTCGAAGCGAACGGCCTCGTGTCCAGCCAGGTCGGCCCGCTCCGCCAGAACGGCGACTCGTTCCTCGCGAACGGCGAGGTACCGCGCAGCCAGTTCCACTTCCTCTGGCCGAACTTCGGCCTGAACGTCTTTCCCGGACACCCGAATCTGTCGTGCGGGCCCATGCTCCCCATCGGCCCCGAGCGAACGGCGCGGTTCCTTGATTACTTCTTCGCACCTGACGTGGACCAGGCCTGGATCGACGAGCTGCTGGCATTCGACAACCAGGTGGGCATGGAGGACAGAGGCCTCGTCGAGGGAGTGCAGCGAGGCGTTCGCTCGGGAATCCTGAGCGAAGGGCGCCTCCTCTCCGAGAGCGAGCAGCTTGTCGCTCACTTCCAGCGCCTTTGCGTGGAAGCTCTCACCGGTTAGCATCCGCGGCGCATGGCGACCGTCACCTTCGACCACGTCAGCAAGGCCTATGCGGACGACGTCCTCGCGGTCAACGACCTCAACCTGGACATCAAGGACAGCGAGTTCCTGGTCCTCGTCGGTCCCTCGGGCTGCGGAAAGACGACCGCGCTCCGCTGCCTCGCCGGCCTCGAGGACATCACGGACGGGGACATCAAGATCGACGATCGCGTCGTCAACGATCTTTCGCCGAAGCAGCGCAACATCGCCATGGTGTTCCAGTCCTATGCGCTCTATCCGCACATGACTGTGTTCGACAACCTGGGGTTCGGCCTCAAACTGTCGAAGACGCCGAAAGCGGAGATCAAAAAGCGCGTGAACGAAGCCGCGAAGATCCTGGATCTCGAGGAGTTCCTCGACCGCAAGCCGAGGGCCCTGTCAGGCGGACAGCGGCAGCGTGTCGCGCTCGGACGGGCAATTGTGCGCGAGCCCTCCGTCTTTCTCATGGACGAGCCCCTGTCGAACCTCGACGCGAAGCTTCGCGTCCAGACGCGCGCCGAGATCCTGCGCCTGCAACAACGGCTCGGCGTGACCACGATCTACGTGACGCATGACCAGGTCGAGGCGATGACGATGGGAGACCGCATCGCCGTAATGTCGAAGGGCGTATTGCTGCAGATTGGAACGCCGCCCGAGCTTTACGACCATCCGACGAGCGTCTTCGTCGCCGCGTTCATCGGCTCGCCGTCCATGAACTTCGCGACCGCACAGTCCGTGAGCGGGGGCCTCAAGTTCGGCGAGACCGTCCTCGAGCTCGACGGCGCTCCCGCCCGGGCGGCCGAACAACGTAAGGGCAAGGACGTGCTGGTCGGCTTCCGCCCCGAGGATCTTCTCTTGAACGGGGACACGGGTTCCGGGGCCGTCCGCATCAAGGCCAAAGTCGAGGTCGTCGAGTACTTGGGCCACGAGGTGCTGATCCACGCCCAGGCCGAAGGCCACGAGATCGTCGCGCTCGTCCCGTCAGACAAGCGGGTTGGGCTGGGCGACGAGGTGGTGTTTGCCGTCCAGCACGAGAAGCTCCAGATCTTCGATCCGGAGACGGAGGAGAACCTCGTCCCTCTCTCTTGAAAGTCGTAGTATCGGGCGCGATCGGGCCGGGAGGGGCAGCCGGGGAGGCGGCGGTGTGAGTGGAAACCGCCACGAAGAAGGAGGTTTTTGAGTGAAGAGATGACTCCGGCTCGCACTACCGGCCGGGTTCGTTGCGGTGCCGGCGGGGTAACACATTGAACCGGCATCTACGCATGCGAGACAAAGGAGACGAAGAGTGAAGCATCGACCACGAATCGTCCTGGTAGGGCTGATCATCACGATCGCTCTCATCCCAGCCTCTGGTCTGTCAGCCGCAAGGAGCCTCTCCGCTCCGAATGGAAGCTCCTCGGCAAACGCCCTCGCGCCGCCGAAGGTCCCGAACGGCAGCGCCATAAGAGCGAAGTACAAGGGGCAGACGATCACGTTCATCGGCGACAACGCCGTCGGCCTGAGCCACAAGCGCGACCTGTTGCTCGCGGCCCGATTCACCAAGGACACGGGGATCAAGGTCAAGGTCGTTCCGCACCCGTCGGCCTCCGACGCCGCCTACGCGCAACTGGCGCGCAACTTCTCGTCCCACTCGTCGGCCATCGACGTGATGATGATGGACGTCGTCTGGCCGGGAGCGTTCGCGCCGTACCTCGTCGACCTCAAGCCGGCGCTGGCAAGCCTCGCCAAGCAGCACGCGACCGGGATCATCCAGAACGACACCGTCGGTGGCAAGCTGATCGCGATGCCGTGGTTCGGTGACTTCGGGATCCTTTACTACCGCACCGATCTGCTGAAGAAGTACGGCTACAGCGGCCCCCCGAAGACGTGGGCCGAGCTCGGCACGATGGCAAAGAAGATCCAGGATGGTGAACGGGATTCCAACAAGAACTTCTACGGGTTCGTGTACCAGGGAAACTCGTATGAAGGTCTGACCTGCGACGCCCTCGAATGGCTTGCATCGAGCGGCGGCGGACACTTCATCGACAACGGCAAGGCGTCGATCGACAACCCGAAGGCCGTGGCGATGCTGAACCTGCAGCGGAGCTGGGTCGGCACGATCACGCCGCGCGGCGTGACCTCATACCAAGAGGAAGACGCCCGCAATGCGTTCGACAGCGGCAATGCCGCCTTCATGCGCAACTGGCCGTATGCCTATTCGGCGAGCTTGACGACGCCGGTCAAGGGCAAGTTCAGCGTGACGGTGCTCCCGCACGGTGCCGGCGGCCAGCCGGTCGGAACCGTCGGCGGGTGGCAAGTGGGTGTGTCGAAGTACTCGAAGCACATCCCGGCCGCCATCGAGTTCATCCGGTATCTGACGAGCCCGGGCGTCGAGAAGTTCGACGCCATCTACAACACGAACGTCCCGACGATTCCGGCCGTCGCGCTGGACAAGGCCGTCGTCAAGGCGAACCCGTACCTCAAGCCCGCGATCGCCAAGGTCGCTCGAGTCACGAGGCCGTCGAGGTTCCTGAAGTCTCACTACCAGGAGGGCTCGCAGATCATCTACCAGGGCATCAACCAGATCCTGAACGGGCAGGACGCAAAGTCCGTGCTCCCGTCGATCGCGTCGAGACTGAACCGGCTCCTCAAGTAGGCGGCCGGACGCCAACGCCAAACACGAAACGGCACTCGAACCAGGGATGGGGGCGCCGGCCCCCATCCCTCGTTCCGCCTCAGATCCGATGAGCACCACACAGCCCACGATCCCCGCGCCGGTCACCAAACGTCGCCGTGCGCCGCTGCAGCGGCGACAGGCGCGGCTCGCGTGGATCCTGCTCGCGCCCGCGCTGGCGGCGGTCGCGTTCGTGGCGCTCTATCCGCTTGGGCAGACGGTCTATTCGAGCTTCACGAACGAGCAATTCCTCAGCGGCATCGAGCCGACGAAGTGGGTCGGGCTCCAGAACTACAGGGATCTAATCCACGACACGATCTTCCGCGACTCGGTGGTCGAGACCGTGAAGTTCACGGTGATCACGGTCTTCTTCGAATTCCTGCTCGGGATGATCATCGCGTTGGTGGTCAACTCGAGCTTCAAGGGGCGGGGTGTGATGCGAGCTGTGATGCTCGTCCCGTGGGCTATCCCGACCGTGGTGTCGGCGCAGATGTGGAAGTGGATGTACGACGACATCTACGGCGTGATCAACGACTCGTTCTCGCGTGTTCACATCATCTCGCACAACGTTGCCTGGATCTCGCAGCCGAACACGGCGCTCGGAGCGGTTGCCGCGGTCGACATCTGGAAAACCACGCCCTTCGTCGCGCTACTACTGCTTGCGGGTCTTCAGGTCATTCCAAAAGAGTTGTACGAGGCCTCGGAGGTCGACGGGGCGAGCAAGTTGCAGCAGTTCTGGAACATCACCGTGCCACTCCTGCGACCGGCAATCCTCGTCGCACTGATCTTTCGAACACTCGACGCACTGAGGGTCTTCGACGTTTTCTATGTCTTCTTCGGCTCGCGGCCCGACACGCAGACGATGGCGATCTACGACCAGAACACGATCGTTTCGACCGGTGACGTGGGTTACGGCGCCGCGATCAGCGTGGCGATCTTCCTGATCATCGGCCTGTTCGTCGTGATCTACGTGACGTTCATGCGGGTGGACGAGCAGTGAGCGCCGCCGCGGAAGCCAAGCCCAGAGTCGGAGCGAGGAGCAAGGGCAGCCGGGTGCTACGCGCGCGGCGACCGGGCTGGCGCCAAGTCCGCCGCTTGCCCTTCTACCTGCTCATCGCGTTCATATTCATCTACGCCCTCTTCCCGTTCTACTGGGTGATCCGGTCCGCGATCACGCCGGAGGGCGACCTCTTCGTCACACCGATCAAGTATTTCCCGACGCACCCGACGTTCGCCAACTTCCGACAGGTACTCGGCAGCGGCGACTTCCAGCACGCGCTGTTGAACTCGACGATCGTCGCCGGGTCGGTCACGCTCATCTCCCTGGCGCTCGGCGCGCTCGCCGGCTACGCCCTCGGACGCTTCCGTTTCCGCGGTCGCTCTGCAGCGCTCTACTTGATGCTCTCGATGACGATCTTCCCGCAGATCGCGATCCTCGGCGCCCTGTACAAGATGATTAACCGCTTCGGGCTCTATAACAGCCTCGGTGCGCTGGTCCTGACGTACATGATCTTCACGCTGCCCTTCACGGTGTGGGTGCTGACGAGTTTCATGCGGGGGCTGCCGCGGGACCTCGAGGAGGCGGCGTACATCGACGGCGCCTCTCCGTTCCAGGCCTTCTACCGCGTAATCCTGCCGCTGGTGGCGCCGGGCCTCGTGACCACCGGGCTGCTCGCCTTCATCGCCGCCTGGAACGAGTTCCTCTACGCACTCTCCTTTACAGAAACGGTGGACAAGCACACCGTCCCCGTGGCCATTGCCACCTTCACCGGGAAATCGAGCAGCTTCCAGGTCCCGTGGGGAGAGATCATGGCTGCGACGATCGTCGTGACGATTCCGCTGATCGTCATCACGCTCATCCTGCAGCGGAGAATCCTCGCCGGCCTCACTGCCGGAGCGGTCAAGGGCTAGCTGGGCATTGGGAGATCCGCTGTCCCGTTTTGAACTCGTAACCGCTTAACACGAAGTAAGCCAACTCAAAACCCGGCTAGTCGTCAGAACGATCAATGCGGCTCGTCTTTCTGTGTCTCGTGGCGTGGCTCGTCCTGGCCCTTGCGGCCTTTGCTTCCGGTGGAGTGCATCACGGAGGCGGGCACAGCGGTGGGTCAGCCGGGATGATCGCGCGCTAGCGGCGCCGACGCCAGCGCCCCGCCCGCGGCTCCTCAGCCCCGGGCTCCTCGCCGAGCGCGCGCGCGGCCGAGCGGAAATCCTCTCCGCTCAACATCATCAACTCCGACCGTTCGAGATCGGCGAGCTCCGTTCCCTGGACTCCGGCGAGGCGTAGTGCCTGCGCGTTGAGTGCCTGCTCGAAGAGCGTGCGCGCGAACCGGGCATTCCCGAAGCCCTCACCACGGGCAGCGCCGGCGAGAATCTGCCGGAGCGCTTCCACCGCATCGTCGTCGAGCGAGTATTCGTAGCCGGCCGAGAGCTTCCGCGTGATCGCAACCAGCTCGTCAGTCGAATAGTCCGAGAACGCGATCTCGCGCGAGAAACGCGAGCGCAGCCCCGGATTCGACTGCAGGAAGTGGTGCATCAGCCGCGGATAGCCGGCGACGATCACGACGAGGCGGTGGCGGTAGTCCTCCATCCGTTTGAGGAGCGTCTCGATCGCCTCGGGCCCGAAGTCCAGGCGCTCGTCCGCCGGTGCAAGCGCATACGCCTCGTCGATGAAGAGCACTCCGTCGAGCGCCCGCCGAATTGCCCGGTCCGTCTTGATCGCCGTCATGCCGACGTACTGGCCGACGAGCCCTGCGCGGTCGACTTCGACGAGATGGCCGCGCTTGAGCAGCCCCATCGCGCGATACATCTCGGCGAGCAGCCTCGCCACCGTGGTCTTCCCCGTCCCGGGGTTCCCGAGGAAGACGAGGTGCTGCGACGTCGCGACCTCCGGCAGGCCGTGGCGTTGACGCTCGGCCTGCACCTGCAGGAAGGCGACGAGGGCGCGGACCTGATTCTTGACCGTCTCTAGTCCGATCAGGGAGTCGAGCTCGGCTTGGAGCTCGGGCAGGGTGCGCGCCGGTTCCGGCCGCCGCAGCTGGTCGGAGATCCAGTCGGCGGGATCCGGGGCGCCCGTGGTCTGGGAGAGGCGCTCGCCCAAGACCCGCAGACCGCGGGCGACGTCCTCGAGTGGATTCCGGGCCACGGCTGAAGTGTGCCCCTAGAACGAGGGATTAGGCGTTAAGCCGACACCGGGTCGGGCCGATTAGTTAACCTGGTTAACGAATGCCCATCGCTGTCGCCGCCGATCCCACAGTCCTCGCCAACCGGCTCCGCCCGGTGCTGCTGCAGCTGAACAGGCAGCTCCGGCGCGAAATCCACTCGCTCGGGGTGACGGGCGGACAGGTCTCGCTGCTCGTCCAGATCAAGTACCACCCCGGGATCGGGATCCGGGAGCTGGCCGCGCTCGAGCGGATGTCGGTGCCCGGTATGTCCAAGTTCGTCTCCCGCCTCGAAGAGGCCGGCCTCGTCCAGCGTGCTCCCGTCGAAGGAGACCACCGCCGCGTCGGCCTGACGCTCACCACCGCAGGCCACAAAGTCCTCCGGTCGGTCAAATCAAAGCGGACGGCCTGGCTCTCGGCACGTCTGCGCGACCTCAACCCCGAGGAGCTCGAGGTGATCGACGCGGCGATCGAGCCACTCGCGCACCTGCTCGCAGAGGAGGAGTCGTGACGGCGGCAATCCTTCGCGCCGGAGCGCGCACTTTCCTCAGCGTCCGCAAGCACCGCAACTACCGCCTCTTCTTCACGGGGCAGGTCATCTCGAACATCGGGACGTGGATGCAGCGCGTCGCGCAGGCCTGGCTCGTCCTCTCCCTCACGCACTCGCCGGTCGCGGTCGGGATCCTCGCGCTCTGCCAGTTCATGCCGTTCACGCTCTTCAGCCTGATCGCCGGCGTCGTCGTCGACCGGCTCGACGCGTGGCGGACCGTCATCGCCACGCAGTTCACGCAGATGATTCTGGCCTCGACGATCGCCGTCGTCGCCCTCACCGGCGTCGCGCGGCCCTGGCACGTCTACGTCATCGCGGCCCTGATGGGTCTCGTGCAGGTCCTCGACGCACCCTCACGCCAGCAGCTGACCTTCCGCATGGTCGGCCCGCTCGAGCTGCCGAACGCGATCAGCCTCAACTCCGGCGTCTTCAACGGCGCGCGCATCTTCGGCCCGGCGCTCGGCGGCGTCATCATCGCCGCTGCGGGTGCCGGCGTCTGCTTCGCCGTGAACGCAGCGAGCTACATCGCCGTGCTCGCCGGCCTGCTGATGATGCGCCCGCAGGAGTTCCATTCGGTAGAACGCCGCGCGCAGGCCCGCACGCTGTACATCGGCCTCAAGGAAGGGCTTTCGTACGCGCGTAACCATGAGCAGATCCGGCTCATGCTCCTCCTGACGTTCGTCGTGAGCACGTTCTGCCTCAACTTCAATGTCTTGCTGCCGGTGCTCGCCAAACAGACGCTGCACTCGGGACCGCAGGTCTTCGGACTGCTCTCCGCCGTCTTCGGCGTCGGCGCTTTGATCGGAGCGCTCGTCTCTGCCCACGTGGGCCGTGCGACCGTCGGGCTCACTGCCATGGGCAGCGCCGGGTTCGCGCTCTGCGAACTGCTGATCGCGCCGCTCCGCACGACGGCACTGATCGCTCTGCTCCTGTTCCTCGGCGGCGTGTGCTTCACGACGTGGTCGTCGAACTCGAGCTCGCTCATCCAGCTCGCCTCACCCGACCACCTGCGCGG
>DAINSN010000092.1:3425-10049 GCA_036741295.1 Gaiellaceae bacterium | reverse complement strand
AAGTCCGGGAATCCGAGCGAGCGCGCCAAGGCGATCGTCGAGGCGACGACGCACTACAACGACGCCGAGATCCTCGCGCGGGTTTCCCGCGGGCTCGGCGATGCGATGAGCGGCCTTTCGGCTGCCACTCTTGCGCCCGAAGAGCTGCTAGAGACCCGAGGCTGGTAATGCGCCCAAGCGTCGGTGTCCTCGCCGTCCAGGGCAACTTTCGCGAGCACATGGCGATGCTGCGGCAGCTCGGCGTCGATGCGATCGAGGTGCGGAAGCCCGAGCAGCTGAAGGATCTGGACGGGCTTGTCGTTCCCGGCGGTGAGTCGACGACTTTCATGCGTTTGATGCGGCTGTACGGGCTAGACGAGGCAATCCGCGCGTTCGACCGCCCGATCCTGGGTACGTGTGCCGGCATGATCGTCCTCGACCGCGACCATCTCGGCCTCGTCGACGTTGAGGTCGACCGGAATGCCTACGGTCGCCAAGTTGCGAGCTTCGAGGCTGACCTCACGCTCGCCGGCGAAAGCTCTCCGCTGCGCGGCATCTTCATCCGCGCGCCGCGCGTGCGCGTGACCGGAGGGGACGTGGAGGTTCTAGCCGAGCACGAGGGGGAGCCGGTGCTCGTGCGCAACGGCCGAATCATCGCGGCGTCGTTTCACCCCGAGCTGACAGAAGATACGCGGGTCCACGAGCTGTTTTTGAAGGCGGTCCAGGAGGCGATGAGTGTCCGGGCATAGCAAGTGGTCCTCGATCAAGCACAAGAAGGGCGCCGCCGACGCCAAGCGCGGCAAGCTCTTCTCGAAGCTTTCACGGGCGATCATCGTCGCGGCGAAGGAGGGCGGCCCCGATCCTGCCGGGAATCTGGCGCTGCAGAACGCGATCGAGAAAGCGCGCTCGTACTCCATGCCGAAGGACAACATCGAGCGCGCGATCGCGCGCGGTGCGGGCGCGGACTCGGATGCGCAGGCCTTCGAGACGGTGGTGTACGAGGGCTACGGCCCGAGTGGCGTCGCCGTGATCGTCGAAGCCCTGACGGACAACCGCAATCGCACCGCGTCCGACGTGCGGCACGCCTTCGACAAGTTCGACGGCAACCTAGGCACCTCCGGCGCGGTCGCTTGGCTCTTCGAGCGGCGGGGGGTCGTCATCGTTCCCGCCGACGGCGTCGACGAAGACGAGCTGACGCTCGCCGCAGCGGAAGGTGGCGCCGACGACGTCTCGCTGGACGGTTCCACATACGAGGTCGTCTCGGCGCCTGAGGCGCTGGCCGCGGTGCGCGAGGCGCTCGAGAGCGCAGGCTTCACGGTCGAGGCCGCAGAGCTGACGATGGTGCCGAAAACGACGGTCGAGGTCGCGGACGAATCGGCTGCGAAGAAGATCCTGCGGCTCATCGACCAGCTCGAGGAAAGCGACGACATCCAGGACGTCTACGCGAACTTCGACATCCCCGAGCAGGTCCTCGAAACGGTGGCTTAGCCGCCCGGAAGCTCGAAACGGCCCTCCGGATACGGCCGCTGGATCCACTTTGCGAATCTGCATGACAAAGTCTTCGCCGCCTGTGAGGCTGAATGAACGTTCTGGGGTCACCGCGGTTACTCACCCGGCTACCCGTGATTTTTCGAGGTCCGCCTAGGCTTTGCGGCGCGTTACAGAGGGGGTCGCGAGGGAGCCTCGGCTCCCTCGCTCTATCTTCAGACCCAACCGCGTTGACGGGCAACGCGGCAGAGAGCGCGTCGCTTGGCGTGAGCGGGCTGGTCGGAGAGGCCGGCCTTTGCATAGATGCGGCGCAGCGCGGCCTTGACCGTGCCGGTCGCGCCCGGTGTTCCCAGCTGCGCCGCGATCTGCTCATTCGACGGCAGGCGTTCGAGGCTCGCCCCGGCGAGCCACGGTGCGCAAAGACACTGCACGACCTGGCGTTGGAAGGCCGACAGTTGGGCTGACGCGGCGGGTGCGACTTCGTCCAGCGCTTCGGTGGTGTCGGGGTCCTGCAGCTGCGCGGGCCAGGAGAAGAGGACGGTCTCCGAGCCGATCCCGATCCGGTCGGCATGTCGCAGCGGGAGTGGAATTCCCGGCTGCATCCGCGTCCCGTTCAGGAACGTCCCGTTGAAGCTGCCGCGATCCTCGACGTACCAGCGACCGTCGCGAAACGTCAGCGCGGCATGTTCGCGGCTCACCGTCGGCGATGTGAAGGCGAGGTCGCTCGACGCGTCGCGTCCGATCGTCACGCTTTCCTTGAGCTCGTGCTCGGTCCCGTCAGGGAAGGTGAGCCAGGTGTCCCCGGGCATTGGCCGGAAGGATACGTCCGGTTAGACGCCTAACCTTTCACCGTGAAGGTCATCGGCATCGATCCAGGGACGGCTTCTTGCGGGTACGGGATCGTCCACGAAAAAGACGGGCGCCTCAGGGCCATCGACCACGGGTGGTGGAAAACGTCCGCGGCCGAACGCCCCGAGCTGCGTCTGAAGAAGATCTTCGACGCCGTGGTCGAGCTCGTCGAGCTTCATCAGCCCGATGCCGTCGCAATCGAGGAGTCGTTCGTCGGCGTCGACGCCCGCACCGCACTCTCCGTCGGGCAGGCGCGCGGGGCCGTCATGGTCGCGGCCGCTAACGCGGGCATCGATTGCTCTGAGTATTCGCCGGCCCGCGTGAAGCAGGTGGTCTGCGGTTACGGCCGGGCTGACAAGCAGCAGATGCAGAGGATGGTGAAGGTGATCCTAGGGCTCCAGGTCGAGCCGGCCACGTCGCATGCCGCCGACGCGCTCGCGGTCGGGATCTGCCACGCGCTCGCGCCGCCGCTGCTGAGGATCGCGACAGGATGATCGCGCGACTTCGAGGCCGTCCCGTGGCGAACACGCCGGACGGGCTCGTTCTGGACGTCGGTGGCGTGGGGTACCTCGTCGCCGCGACGCCCTCCGCCGTTCGAGCGGCGGACGGGGCAGCGGAGGTGTCGCTGCACACATATCTGCACGTGCGCGAGGACGCACTGCAGCTGTACGGGTTCGCCGAGGCTGCCGAGCGCGAGCTCTTCCTTCAGCTGCTCTCCGTCAACGGCGTCGGTCCGAAGGTCGCGCTCGGGATCGTGTCCGGTTCGCCGGCGGCAGATCTGAGACGGGCGATCGTGCTTCAGGACACGGCACGGTTCCAGGCCATCCCGGGCATCGGCAAGAAGACCGCCGAGCGGATCGTGCTGGAGCTGAAGGAGAAGATCGGCGAAGCTCCGGTGCCGATCTCGTCGGCCGGCGGGACGGAGCCGCATCTCACGGCGCGCGATGCCCTCGTCGAGCTCGGTTACTCAGTGGGGGAGGCCGAACTGGCTCTCGCGAGGGTTGATCCCGAGCTGCCCGCGGAGGAACGCGTCCGCGAAGCGCTAAAAGCGGCCTAGATGTCCACCCAATTCCTAGTCCCGGCTGTAATGCCCGAGGAGGATGACCTCGAGCAATCGCTGCGCCCGCGTCGCCTGACCGACTTCGTCGGTCAGGAGCGGATCAAGGAGCAGCTCGCGATCTCGCTCGACGCCGCGAAGGGGCGGGACGAGGCGCTCGACCACGTGCTCCTCGTGGGCCCGCCCGGCCTCGGCAAGACGAGCCTTGCCTACATCGTCCGTGAAGAGCTCGGCGTCGGCATTCGCTGCATCGCCGGCCCCGCACTCGAGCGCAAGGGCGACATGGCCGCGATCCTCACCGGCCTCGAGCGGCACGACGTCCTCTTCGTGGACGAGATTCACCGCCTCAACCGCGCGATCGAGGAGATCCTCTATCCGGCGCTCGAGGACTTCCGGCTCGACATCATCGTCGGCCAGGGCGCGGCTGCGCGCACGCTCACGCTCGACCTCCCGCCCTTCACGCTCGTGGGCGCGACGACAAGAACGGGGCTCTTGACGACACCGCTCCGCGACCGCTTCGGCATGACCTTCCGGCTGGAGTACTACGAGCCGCAGGAGCTCGGGACGATCGTGCGCCGGTCGGCGCGGATCCTCGACGTCGAGATCGCCGAGGACGCGGCGGACGAGATTGCGCGCCGCTCCCGCGGAACGCCGCGCATCGCGAACCGGATCCTCAGGCGCGTTCGCGACGTGGCGCAGGTGAAGCACGACGGCAAGATCACGAACGAGGTCGCGCGTGAGGCGCTCGACCTCCTCGAAGTCGACGGCGACGGGCTGGAGCGGATCGACCGGGCGTTGATGGAGACGATCCTCGTCAAGTTCGGCGGCGGACCTGTGGGGCTGTCCACGCTCGCCGTCGCCCTCGGGGAGGAGCAGGACACGATCGAGGACGTCTACGAGCCGTATCTCCTCCAGCTCGGCTTCCTGCAGCGCACGCCACGCGGCCGCATCATCACGGAGCTCGGCCGCGAGCGCTTCGGCGCCCCCGGCAAAGACACGAAGCTCTTTTGAGCCCCGATCTCTGGGTGCCGGGGGCAGCCGAGCCGTCCCTCGACGACTTCGTGGAGAACGTCCACCGGCAGATCGCGCGCTACACCGCGACGCACACCGCGGAGCGAACCCACGTGGAGGTGGAGCTGGGGGACGGGGAGCGGCTGACCTTGCTGTCTCTCTCGGGCCAGCCGGGCTACGGCTTCCTGACGCTGTCGGTCCACACTGCGAACGGCGAGGCGGAGGATCACATCGTGCCGATCGGCTCGATCAGACGCATCGCGCTCGGACCAGCGGACGAATCCCGCCGCCCGGGATTCGCCCTTCCGAAAGAGATAGGGCCGGAACCCGCCGCATAGGGCCCGGCCCTTGAAATGTCCGCCCCGGCCGCAGTTTTGTCGGGGCTGGGTTCTGCCGCAGAACAGAACCGATGAGGACAAGTGGTACACGTGGAGCATGGATCACCCACGCTGGTTGATTCCTCCCCCTTTGGATGGTTCATTCGGGTACTTCACTTTCACCCTGCCGGGGGAGTGCAGAAAGGCTTTTCAGCCGCATTCTGAGTCTCAGGAGGATCGTGAGGGGCCGCAGCTCACATCCTCCGAACTGGCGGTCGCAGGATTACTCCTGCGACCGCCCCTTATCTAGGCCCGTCCAGTGCCAGGCACTGGACGGCGTCGTAAGGCCCACGTCCGCTGTGCGGCCACGAGCAGGCGCGGCGCGAACAGTAGGGCCATGACGTCGAACCAGACGTAGCCGGCGGCGACACCGCTGGGGGGATTGCCTTGGGGAATGCCGAGGCCCGGGAGCTCTTCGGCCCACCTCCAGGTGCCGATCGCCGTCCCGTACAGCTCGAGGGCGGCGACGACGAGGAAGACGCCCGCGTATGCGGCGCGTGCCCGCGAGCGCCAGAGGAACGCGAGCAGCAAGGGGATGCAGAGCGCACCCGCGGCGTCCAGTCGCGGCAGCACCGTCAATCCGAGCACGCCCCAGACCGTGACGGCCGAGGCCGCGAACACCACCAGGGCGCGCGAGTGACGCCGGAGCGCTTCGCTCAGCGACAGGCCGGCCATGAACACGAGACCATGGGCCGGCGGTACGAAGGTCGGCAGATTGTGCAGCCGGTACGAGTAGACGCCCCAGAGAATCGAGCCCGTCAGCTCCGCCAGCGTTGCCGCGCAAATGACCACAGCCACCTGCGCACGACGCTCTGCCGACAGCGGTCGCGCCGTGGCGAGGAGCACGACCCAGGTCAGTCCGCCCAGCACGAGCTGGCCGGGCAACTCGACCTGCGTGTCGATCGCCAGCAGCGCCGCGAGGTACGCGGCGATGACTCCTGCGCGGATCAACGTCTGAACTGCAGCTCGTGCCAGGAGGGCACGGGGGCCAGCTCGAGCAGCGCACGATCGCCGTTCGGATCGCGGTAGCCGAAGTCCGCGACCTCCTCTTCCCAGGCGACGTCGAGCAGTCCTTCCTTGACGCGATGGTCGAGCCAGGCGCCGCGGAAGACGAGCTTCTTCAGCCAGTAGACGAGCGACTCGCCGCCGACGAGCGACACGCGCTCCCAGTGCCGGACGAGATATCTGCCGAGCCCGCTACGAGGCTCGTCGATCCAGTCCCGCTCGACGAGCTCCACGAGGTCGGCGGTCTCGTCGTCGTCGAGCTCGTTGTCCCCGACTAGGCCGAGCTTCACTGCGGCCGCCGTGACGCGCTGCTCGAAGTCGGAGGAGTTGAAGCCGAAGCGGTGCTCGTGGAACTCGACGACATAGTCGTCGCCGGAGACGTAGTTCGCCTCTGTCACGAGCCGAGCATACCGCCGCGCTAGGTTTGCCCTGTGAGCGCTCGCCTCGCCGCTGCATCCGCCGCCGTGACGGCGATCGTGGTCGTCACGGTCTGGGTCACCGATCTCTCGTTCGGGCGTGCCGCGCTGCTCGCCCCGGTGCTCGTGATCGGCCTCGCCGCGGTCGCCGGGCTCTTCGCCTTCTGGGGCCGGGTGGGCTGGGATTCGCTCAGCCGCGCACGCCATCCCCGGCTGCTGGTGGCAGCAGCGCTCGCGTTCGTCCTGCTGCTCGTGGGCCTGACGCTCCTGGGCGTCCAGCTCCCCCGCGAGTAAACGCATTCGAGTCCGGCGCCTTCTAGGGCAGGAGGTCGTTCATTGCACTCTTGAGTCGCTCGAGGTCGCCGGCGTCGTTGTATCCCTGGAACGAGGCGCGGATGAACCGCTCTTCTCCGCGCTCGAAGACCGGCACCTCGATTCGATG
>DAINSN010000092.1:0-3415 GCA_036741295.1 Gaiellaceae bacterium | reverse complement strand
TGAACGATCTCGCCGGCAAAGTGGGTGGCCGCACCGGGCAAAAGCCCGGCGCGGCGCGGCGGTCTCACCTGGCAAGGAGCTGGTCAAGTGCAGACTTCAGCCGCTCGAGATCGGCGGCGTCGTTGTAGCCCTGGAATGAAGCGCGGATCAGCCGCTCCTCTCCCCGCTCGAAAACCGGCACTTCGATTCGATGTTCGTCGTAGAGGCGCTGTTGGAGGTCCTTCGGCGCATCGTCGGGGACACGGAGCGTGACCATTTGCCGGAAGAACTCCTTCGAGTCAGGCGTCAGCGGCTCGAGACCCAGCTCGTTGCGTGCGCGGCGCGCGAGCTCGTGGCAGCGTTCGCGCACCGAGTCCCAGTCGTGCTCCTGCTGCCACGCGATTGCGGCCGGCACGGTCAGATACGCGGACGGGTCGCGCGTCCCCTGTTTCTCGTGGCGTGACACGAAGCTCGGGTCGTCGCCCTCGTAGCCCCAGCTGATTTGGAGCGGGTGCACGTCTCGTTGGAGCTCTCGGCGCACGTACAGGAAACCCGCGCCTTTGGGCGCGCACAGCCACTTGTGGCAGTTGCCCGCGTAATAGTCGGCGTCGAGCTCACCCAAGTTCAGCGGGAGATGTGCGGGCGCGTGCGCTCCGTCGACGATTGTTCGGATGCCGGCCTCTCGGGCTCGGCGGCAAAGCTCGCCGACCGGAAGCGTCATCGCGGTCGAGGACGTGTGGTGGCTGAGGAAGAGCGCGCGTGTTCGCGGCCCGACTCCGGCCCAGACCGTCTCGACGATCTCCTCCGCGCTCGTGACCGGGAGCCGGATCGGTGTCCGCACGTACCGCGCGCCGAAATCTCCGCAAACATGCTCCCAGGTGAGGTCGAGCGCACCGTATTCGAGGTCCGTCGACAGCACCTCGTCGCCCGGTTGCAGGCCGAGCGGCCACGCGGCGACGTTGACCGCTGCACCGGCGTTCTGGACGAAGACCAGATCCTCCGGATCCGCGCCCACGTAGGCGCCGAGTGCAGCGCGGGCTTCCGCGAGCAGCTCATCGAGCCGGCGGGCGAGAAATAGCACGGGCTGGCGCTCCAGCTCGAGCTGCCACTCCTGGTAGCGCTCGAAGACGGCGCGCGGCGTCGCCCCGAACGAGCCGTGGTTCAGAAACGTCACACTTGGGTCAAGGAGGAACTCCTCGCGCAGGCGGGTGCCGTCCGACACCATTCGTACGGTAGTCGTGTATGTCTGAGGGCATCTGGACGATCCGTCCGTGCCCGCACCGGCAGGCGAGCGGCCTCGCGAAGGAGCTCGGCCTCAGCGAGATCACGGCAAGCGTGCTCGTCCGGCGCGGCTACGGCGACCCCGACGTGGCGCGGGCCTTCCTGGCCGGCGAACAGCCCCTGCACGATCCCTTCCTGCTGGGCGACATGGACGAGGCCGTGCAGCGGATTCAAACCGCGATCGCCGCGGGCAAGCGGATCTGCGTGCACGGCGACTACGACGTCGACGGCATCTGCGCCACCGTGCTCGCCGTGCTCGTGCTGCGCGAGCTCGGCGCGGAGGTCGAGTGGCACCTGCCGAGCCGCTTCGACGAGGGCTACGGCGTCAGCGGCCAGACGCTGGAACGGCTCGCGGAAGAGGGTTGCGGGCTCGTCCTGACGGTCGACTGCGGTATCACCGCCGTCGAAGAAGTCCGGCGCGCACGAGAGCTCGGGCTCGACGTCATCGTCACGGACCACCATCGTCCGGGCGATGAGCTGCCGGACTGCCCGATCGTCGCGACTCGCCCTTCCGACTATCCGTTCCAGGACCTGTGTGGGACCGGCGTCGTCTACAAGCTCGCCCAGGCGCTGCTCGGTGCGGAGTCCGAAGTGCTGCGCCGGCATCTCGATCTCGTGGCGCTCGCGACGGTCGCGGACGTCGTCCCACTCGTCGGTGAGAACCGATCGCTTGCAATCGCAGGGCTGCGCACGCTCGCACGAACGCAGAAGCTTGGGCTGCGCGCGCTGATGAAGAGCGCGGGCGTCGATCCGGCCGCGGTCGACGCGGGCAAGGTCGGCTTTCGGCTTGCGCCGCGGATCAATGCAGCAGGCCGGCTCGGCGATCCGCGTGCAGCGCTCGAGCTGCTGCTGACCGAGGATGCCGACGAGGCGCGCCGCCTCGCGGACCGGCTGGAGGAGCTGAACCGCGACCGGCAGGCCGTCGAGGACAAAATCCTGCGGGCAGCGATCGCACAGGTCGAGGAATGGCCGGAAGCGAAGCGACGCCGCTCCGCCTACGTCGTGTGGGGCGAAGACTGGCACGAGGGCGTGATCGGCATCGTCGCCTCGCGCCTCGTCGAGCGCTATCACCGGCCTGTCGTCCTCATCGCGGGGACCGACGGGCTCTGGAAGGGCTCGGGGCGCTCGATTCCGTCATTCGACCTTCACGGCGCGCTCGGTGCGTGCTCGACGTTCCTCGAACGGTTCGGTGGTCATCGCGCGGCCGCGGGCCTTTCGATCGCGCCGGACCGGGTGGAGCAGTTCGCCGACGCTTTCGCGGCTCAAGCGGAAGGGCTGCTTGGACCAGAAGATCTCGTCCCTGCGACCGTCGTCGACGCCGTACTCCCGCGTGGTGCGAAGCTCACGCTGGAGCTCTGCGAAGAACTGCGCGCTCTCGCGCCGTTCGGTCTGGCTAATCCCGACGTCACGCTGCTCGCTCCTGGCTGCGAGCTCGGCGAGCTGGCGACGGTCGGCGACGGAAAACATCTCCGCTTCCGCGTGCACCGAGACGGCCGGGATGCGGGAGGCGCGATCGCCTTCGGCCAAGGGACCAAGCTCGACCGCTACCGACGCGCGGGACGTTACGACGTCGCATTCCGTCTGCAGGAAAACCACTGGAACGGGACCGTGTCGCCGCAGCTCGTCGTCCGCCGTGTCTTCGACGCCGACGACCGCTTCGACGAGGTCTACACATGGCTGCGTGCGCAGTGGCAGGCGCAGCCGCGCGACGCGCAGGCTCAGGCGATCTTCGACGAGCTCGAGGTCGAGGAGGGAGGGCCGAAGCGCCATCCGCTCGAGTCCGAGACGTTTCGCGCGCTGCTCGAACAGCCGGCGCTGCTCCGCGCGGCGTGATCATCCGGCCGGAGATCGCGGCCGACCACGACGCAATTCGAAAGGTCAACGACGAAGCATTCGGCGACCCGATCGACGCAAAGCTCGTCGACGCCATCCGCGAATCGGACCGGTTCCTGCCGGAGCTGTCCCTCGTGGCCGTGTCCGAGGGTCAGACCCGCGGACACGTCATCTCGAGCTACGTCGACGTGGAGCCCGGCGCGCGGCGCGTGCTGCAGGTCGGGCCGCTGGCGGTCCTCCCCTCGCACCAGCGTCGCGGCATCGGCACCGCGCTGATGGAGGAGACGATCCGGATCGCTGACGCTCGCGGTGAGCCGCTGCT
>DAINSN010000091.1:0-10089 GCA_036741295.1 Gaiellaceae bacterium | reverse complement strand
AGACGATGAGCGCGGCTCGGGTGACGGCCATTCGGCCGTAGCGAGAACGAAAGCGGCCTTCCACCTACGGTCCTTTTTTCGGGGGCCCTTTCGGGGCTCCGTTTCCGTTCCCGTTGCCCCCGGCATTCGCGCCACCGGCGTTCGGGTTGTTCCCCCCGGCGTTGGCGTTGCCATTCCCGTTGCCGTTGCCACCTGCGTTGGCGCCACCGGCGTTGGGGTTGTTGCCGCCTGCGTTCGGGTTGTTCCCGCCGGCGTTGGCGTTGCCGTTGCCGTTGCCACCTGCGTTGGCGCCACCGGCGTTGGGATTGTTGCCGCCTGCGTTCGGGTTGTTCCCGCCGGCGTTGCCGTTGCCGTTTCCGTTGCCGCCTGCGTTGGCGCCACCGGCGTTGGGATTGTTGCCGCCTGCGGTCGGGTTGTTCCCGCCGGCGTTGCCGTTGCCGTTTCCGTTGCCGCCTGCGTTGGCGCCACCGGCGTTCGGGTTGTTGCCGCCGGCGTTGCCGTTCCCGTTTCCAGTTCCGGTTCCGGTTCCAGGGGTGTTGCCCGGGTCGGGCGGTGTCGTTGTGTCTGCAGAGCCTGCGTCGCTCGGCGGGGTGTCCCCGGCCTCGGGCGGCTGCGGTCCTGCGGAGGGGACATCGGGGTCTGAAGGCGGAGGCGGATCAATCGGAAGGGTGGGGGGTGCAGGCGTCTGTGGATCCGGATCCGGCACCCGAGGCGGCGGCGGTGAGGAGACAGGAGGCCGCGGGGGCGGCGGCGGCGCGGGCGGGGAAGGAGCCGGAGCAGATGGTGTCGAGGCGAGCTGGGAGCTCTCGGTGACGCGAGGACCGTGGCTAGGAGCTGCGTCTTGGGCCGGCGGAAGCGCGACGACCATTGACGCGCCCGACAGTGCCGTCGCATCGGGTCGTTTGATCGCGAGCTTCTTGCCGACCGTGTCCGGACCGGGGAGCAGTAGGGAGAGAAGCCGTGCCTGACGGCCTGCGACACCGCTCGACGGCGCGAAGGTGCGGCTGTCCTGGACGCCGAGAACTGCGCTGCTCAGAGAGATCGCGACGTTGCTGTTCTGGCCGCCGCCTACACCTGGGAGCAGAGGCAGTCCCGGCAGGGCGAGGCCGATCCACAGCACGCTCGCGAACGTCGCCGTCGCGGCAAGTCCCGCCGACTCGAAGTTCGACAGGAGCCTCGAAGCCATCGAGGGCCGTGTGGGTGTTTGCCGCCTGTTCTCCATGTTTGCCAACCGCAGTACTTGTCTCCAAACATCGGCGATCCTCGGCCCGCAGGGCGTCCCCCATCCGAGGGAGTAGGACTACGCAGGACCGCTACGGGCCCGCACCACAATCCGGTTCCTCGAGGTCTGCGTAGGCGCGTGTGAAGGGGTCGACCTGCGATCCCGAATCGCAAGGAGGGGGACTTAGTGAAGAAGCTTTTCGGAGTGATCGGCGCGGCCGGGCTCGTGCTCCTGGCCGTCACCGGGGCAGCGGGGGCACGGAGCCAGGCAGCGCGGATCCAAATCGTGGCCACGATGGTCGCCGGAGACGAGGTGCCAACTCCGAAAGGGGACGTCGGCTCGGCCCGCGGGTCGTTCACCGCGACGCTGACGAAGTCCGACACCGGCGCGGTGCTCAACTGGCAACTGTCGTTCGGCAATCTCACCGGCGACGCCGTCGCCTCGCACATTCACATCGCCGCCCGCGGTGTGGCCGGCCCGGTCGTCGTCCCGCTGTGCGCTCCCTGCACGAGTGGTGTGACCGGGAGTGCCAACATCAACGCGACGGTGCTGGAGGCGATTCAGAACGATCGCGCGTACGTGAACGTGCATACGAAGACGAATCCCGCCGGTGAGATTCGGGATCAGGTGTCGCCGGCAGTGACCCTGAAGACGTCGCTGCGTGCCGCGCAGGAGCGGCCGAAGCCGAAAGGCAAGGTTGGCCGGGCGCGGGGCGCATTCACGGTGACGATCACGAAGAAGGGATCGTCGGCGGTGCTGGCCTGGCGACTGACGTTCAGCAGACTCACCGGCAAGGCGGTCGCTGCGCACATTCACAGCGGTGCGCGTGGCAAGTCAGGCCCGGTGATCGTGTCGCTATGCGCGCCGTGCAGAAGCGGCGCCCGAGGGACTGCAACGGTCGACGCGTCGGTCCTGAACGCGCTCGAGGCGGGCCGTGGCTACGTGAACGTCCACACGGCCAAGAATCCGGCAGGTGAGATCCGCGGCCAACTCGGGGCCGCGGCGCTGGCCATTTCGTAGCGTCGGGCCTGGACGGGGCCCGGTGTTTCCGGGCCTCGTCCTTCTTTCCTCTGGAACTGTCGCCTCGCGCGGCAGCTCGCACTCCTTGTCCTCCTCGACCGCGCGTTATAGCGTCACGCACGATGCGCGTCGTCGATCTCTCTCAGCACTACGAGGACGGGATGCCTGTCTTTCCCGGGCTACCCTCCCCGTCCTTCGTTCCCATCGCAAAGGTCGAGGACGACGGCTACGCGATGTCGGAGTACCACCTCCTGAATCACATCGGCACGCACGTAGACGCTCCCGCGCATCAGATAGCGGGCGGTGACACGCTAGACCAGATCGGCCTCGAACGGCTGGTCACGGATGCCGTGACGATCGACGTTGCCGGCCGCGAGCCGGGGCCGCTGACGACCGAAGACCTCGAGCCCCATCTCGAGAAGATCCGCGACGGCGACATCGTCTTTCTCTACTCGGACAACGCAAAGAACTGGGGCACCGACGCCTACTGGACCGGCTGGAGTTATCCGGACGCGCAGGCGGCGGCCGCGTTGATCGACCGTGGCATTTCTGCGATCGGCTTCGATGGGCCGTCCGCCGACCCCGTCGACTCGCAGACCTTCGACCTGCATCGCATCTGGCTCGGCGCGGGTCGGATGATCATCGAGAACGCAACCAACCTCGACCAGCTACCGGATCGTGCTCGCGTCGTGGTGGCTCCATTGAAGGTTCGCGACGCGAACGGGGCGCCCGCACGGATCTTTGCACTGCTCGAGGAATAGGAAAGGAAGGATCGGATGAGCGAACCCGCTACACGCAACATCCGCAGGCCCACGACCGCCGGCGAACTGCGGCACGGAATCCTGAACCTCGGCGACACGCTTGCCCAGTCGATCGCGCTGCTGTCCCTGGCGCTCGGTGTGGGGACTGCCACGTCGGCAGCGGCGATCTACGCCGGTGGGGCGGCACCGTGGGCGTATCTCGTCGCCGGCGTCGGCTGCCTGTGCCTTGCGTCGGTGATCGTCCGCTTCACGGCGCGTATGGCGAGCGCCGGAGGCATCTATACGTACATCGCGCGCGGGCTGCATCCAAACGGCGGTTTTATCGGCGGCTGGCTGTACGGAGCCGCCTTCGCTGTAGGGATCTCCTTCGTGCTCGCGATCGCTTCGGTGACGATGTCAGCCTTGCTGACGAACCACACGGGCTGGCATCCCGGCTGGTTCACGTGCTTCCTGCTTCTCCTCGCAGGTCTGCTCGTGTTCGCGTTCCTCGACATTCGTCTCACGACCAGGCTGCAGCTCGTGGTCGGCGCTTTGGGTGTGGCGGCGATCCTGCTGCTCGCGATCATCGTGCTCGCCAAGGGTGGTGACTCGGGCGTGACGCTGCAGCCGCTCAATCCGTCGAACCTACCGTCGACGCACGGCTTGTTCCTGGCGGTCGTTTTCGCCTTCACCGGCTTCATCGGTTTCGAAGCTGCGGCAGTCCTCGGCGAGGAAGCGGCAGAACCGCGGCGCGCCATTCCGCGGGCGATCCTGACGGCGGCGATCGTAGCCGTGGTCTGGTACGTGTTCATCACGTGGACGATGTCCGTCGGGTTCGGCGTGGGCAAGTCGGCCAACTGGGCGAAGGATGTTGCCCCGCTGGACACACTTGCGACCCGCTATTCGGGGACATGGCTGTCGGTGCTCGTCGACCTGGCGGTGATCTCGAGTGCGTTCATTGCGGCGCTCGCCGGAATTCACCTGACCGCACGCACGTTCTTCGCGATGGCTCGTGAGGGTGGGCTACCGCGCGTTTTCGCCTGGACACATCCGCGTTACAAGAGTCCGTGGGTCGGCATCACCCTGGCACTTGTGATCACGTTCGTGCTCGACCTGACCCTCGGGCGGCACTGGAATTCGCCGGCTCCGAATCCGTTCACGTATGTGCAGTTCATGGCGCTGACTGCCACCCTGGCGATTCTCGCCGTCTACATCCTCGTCGCCCTGTCGGGAATGCTCTTCTTCTGGCGAGGACGAGGCACGGAGAGCGTCGCCTACAACTGGACGCTTGACATCTTGCTCCCGCTCGGGGCGATCGCGATCTGCGGTTACACGATCTACAAATCCGTGCACCCCCTGCCGCCCTCACCGATGAAGTACGGGCCATGGGTCGCGCTGATCTGGCTCGCCATCGGCGTCGGCATCGTCGCGTGGTTAAACGTGACGCACCCGGAGCGTGTCCGCTCGTTCGGCTCGATCCTCGGTGAGGGCGAAGCTGCTGCAACCGGCCGTGAGGTCGAAGCTCGACCGGTGATGAATCCTTAGGCAATCCGCGTAGCGTGCGGGCCCGGACCACCAAGTTCGGGCTCGCACCCCGGTAGGGTCTGCGCGTGAAGAGCACTGCGCGTGCGGTCGTAATCGGCGGCGGTGTCGGCGGCTGCTCGATCCTCTACTGGCTCACGCGCCTCGGCTGGGAAGACGTCGTGCTCTGCGAGCGTGCCGAGCTCACGAGCGGCTCGACCTTCCACTCGGCGGGTCTGGTGGGCCAGCTTCGCGGCTCGCTCAGCCTGACGAAGATGATGATGAGCTCGGTCGAGCTCTACCGAACGCTCGGGGCCGAGGTCGGGCTCGAGACAGGGTGGCACGAGGTCGGGTCGCTGCGCCTCGCATCGTCACAGGAGCGGATGGAGGAACTGGCGCGTCAAGCAGGCTGGGCGAAGACCTTCGGTCTGCCGCTCGAGCTCGTCTCGGCCGACGAGGCGCAGCGCCTCTTTCCGCCGATGTCGACCGAAGGTGTGCTCGGCGCCGCGTACCTGCCGACCGACGGTTACATCGACCCGAGCCAGTTGACCTACGCGCTCGCAGCAGGTGCGCGCCGGCGCGGCGCCGAGATCTACACCAACACGCGCGTGACGGCGATCGACGTCGACCGCAACCAGGTCACCGGAGTTGTGACCGACCGGGGCGAGATCCAGGCAGAGATCGTGATTGACGCCGGCGGAATCTTCGCGGCCGAGATCGGCCGGCTCGCAGGCGTGAACGTCCCCGTCATCCCGATGGCGCACGAGTACCTGATCACCAAGCCGCACGGCGTCCCGCTGAACGTGCCGACGATGCGCGACCCGTCGCTGCTCGTCTACTTCCGCGGTGAGTCCGGCGGCCTCGTGATGGGCGGCTACGAGCGCCGGCCCGCGCCATGGTCCCTTGACGGCATTCCGCCGGATTTCAACGGGAAGCTGCTCGATGAGGACTGGCCGCGCTTCGAGGAGCTGATGGAGGGCGCACTCGTGCGCGTGCCCGAGCTCGGCGACGCGGAGGTGATCAAGCTGATCAACGGTCCCGAGGCCTTCACGCCCGACGGCGAGTTCATCCTCGGGCCGTCGGACGTACGAGGCTTCTGGGTGGCCGCAGGCTTCTGCGCACACGGGCTTGCGGGCGCCGGCGGAATGGGGCAGCTCATGGCCGAGTGGATCGTCGAGGGCGTACCGAGCCTCGACGTGTGGGAGATGGACTCGCGACGCTTCGGGCGCAACTACGAGAGCCCGGAGTACACGCTTGCGCGCACGATCGAGATCTACTCGACGTACTACGACGTCAAGTATCCCGGGCACGAGCGCAAGGCAGGACGGCCGCTGCTCGTGTCGCCGACCTACCCGCGCACGCAGGAGCTCGGGGGCGTCTTCGGAGAGAAGTCCGGCTGGGAGCGTGTGAACTGGTTCGAGCCCAACGCGGCTTTGGGCGACGAGGCGCTACGGCCGCGCGGCTGGGCCGGTCGCCTGTGGTCGCCGGCAATCGGAGCGGAACACGTTGCCTGCCGCACGACGGCCGCGCTCTTCGACGAAACGTCGTTCGCCAAGATCGAGATCGCGGGGGAGAAGGCAGACGACTTTCTCGAGCAGTTGTGTGACAACAAGGTCGCGCGCGACATCGGCGCGATCACGTACACGCAGATGCTCAACCAGCGGGGCGGGATCGAGTGCGACTTCACGGTCACGCGGCTCGCCGAGGACCGCTTTCGCATCGTGACGGGCACTGCGTTCGGCCGGCACGACCTCGCCTGGATCCGGCTGCACGCGCCCGACGGTATCCAGGTCGAGGACGTGACCTCGAAGTACGCGTGCCTCGGTCTGTGGGGGCCCGCCGCGCGTGCGATCCTCCAACCGCTGACGACGGAGGAGCTCACGTTCCCGTACATGCGCGCGCGTGAGCTCGTCGTAGGCTCGATCCCGTGTCTGGCGTTGCGCGTCACCTACGTGGGCGAGCTCGGCTGGGAGCTCTACTGTCCGACGGAGCTCGGCCTTCAGCTCTGGGACACGATCTGGGAAGCCGGCCGAGGCCACGGGCTCGCGGCCGGTGGCTACAAGGCGATCGACTCGCTGCGGCTGGAGAAGGGCTACCGCGTGTGGGGCTCGGACATCACATCGGAGGACACGCCGTTCGAAGCCGGTCTCGGCTTCGCGGTGAAGGTCGACAAGGGCGACTTCATCGGGCGAGCTGCGCTGCTCGCCGCCGACGAGCCCACCCGCCTCCTCGCGTGCGTGGTGCTCGATGACCCACGGTCGGTCGCGCTCGGCTCCGAGCCGGTTCGCGTCGACGGCGAGATCGTTGGTCGCGTCACCAGCGGCGGCTACGGCTACACGGTCGAGCGCTCGATCGCATACGCCTACTTGCCGGCGGCGTCGACGACGCCCGGCACGAGAGTCGAGGCGGAGATCTTCGGCGAGTGGATCGGTGGCGCAGTCGCGGAAGAACCGCTCTTCGACCCGAAAGGCGAGCGCATCCGCGGGTAGTGCCCCTCTAACCGAGCAGGCGCCGCATGAGCTCGACACCCAGGGCCCCGACGATCTCGTCCGCCGCTGCGAGCCTGTCGACCTCGACGGTCCCCTCGAGCGCGATGCAGTACAGATCAGCCGCCTTCGCCGCGGCGACTCCGGCCTCCGAGTCCTCGAACGCGAGCGCCTCGTCGGGGCGCCGTTCGAGCAGCTCGAGCGCGCGGATGTATCCCGCCGGATCGGGCTTGCCCACTGCGACGTCCTCGGCCGCGACCACGAGGGAGACGAGCGGGGCGAGCCCCGCGGCCAGGAGCACCGTTTCGATCTCGACTCGCGCGGCGCCGGAGACGACCGCGAGCTGAGCCCGCTTCGCCGCGTAGCGCACAGCCTGCCGCGCGGCCCGTCCTACCGTCGAGCCGTCCGCAGCACGCGCCTGGAAGCGGCTCACGCGCTCGGCGACGAGCTCAGGCCGCTCTTCACCCAGCCAGGCGCGCACGATCTCCGGGTCGGACAAGCCGGCGAGCTGCGCGAAGTACTCGGTCTCACCTAGCGGCTTGCCTGCTTCGGCGAAGATCTCCCGGTAGATCTCGCACTGGATGTGTTCGTCGTCCGAAAGGGTGCCGTTGAAGTCGAAGAGCAGCGCCGCCGGCCTCACTGCTCCAGTTTAGGATCGGCCGGTGGAGCCGGAGCAGCTGGCCGAACGGGTCTGGCCGGGGCAGCAGGTGTCGATCGAGCCGCTCGGCGGCGGAATCACGAACCGGAACTTCAAGGTCGAGGTCGGCGGACAGGAGTTCGTCTTGCGGATCGGCGGCACGGACACCGAGCTCCTCGGAATCGACCGCGAGGCGGAGCACGCCGCGTCCTCGGTCGCTGCCGAGCTTGGGCTTGGGCCCGAGGTGGTCGCGTTCATCGAGCCTGAGGGCTACCTCGTCACGCGGTTCGTCGACGGCGAGGTCGGCAAGATCGATGTCGACCGGGTCGGCGGCGCACTCCGCCTGCTGCACGACGGCCCCGCCCTTCCCGGGCGCTTCGACAGCTTCCGCGTCGTCGAGGCCTACCGCGCGACCGCGCGCGAGCACGGCGTCGCCGTGCCGTCCGCCTACGAGGTCGCGAAGGAGGTCGCGGACCGGATCGAGCGCCGGCGGTCCGGTGCGCCTCTCCGGCCTTGTCACAACGACTTGCTGAACGCGAACTTCATCGACGACGGCATTCGCCTCTGGCTCGTCGACTGGGAGTACGCCGGCATGGGCGACCCGTTCTTCGACCTCGGGAACTTCGCCGTCAACCACGAGCTCCCGGAAGAAGGCGAGAACGCGCTCCTCGCCGCCTACGGCAGCGACGACGGCGACGCGCTCGTGCTGATGCGGTTCATGTCCGACTTCCGGGAGGCGATGTGGGGGGTCGTGCAACTCGCGATCTCGGAGCTCGACTTCGACTTCGGCGCCTATGCCGAGGAGCACTTCGAGCGGCTCGCCCGGACCGCGGCGGAGCCGCGTTTTCTGAGGGCGCTTCAGACCAAGTAGGCGTGTCTCGTTTGACACGTACGCGGCGTCATGACTAAATCGCCGAAACCTCACCCCTAACTTGGAGGCACCCGCATGGTGGACATCCACGACGAGAGGCCGCCGGCCAGGAGTAGCGACGAGGACGATCTCGCCCGCTTCGGCTATCGACAGGAGCTTCGCCGCACCCTGGGCGCCTTCAGCTCGTTCGCCGTCGCATTCAGCTACATCTCACCGTCGACAGGCATCTTCGCGCTCTTTTTCCTGGGCCTGACGACCATCGGTGGCGTCTTCTTCTGGAGCTGGCCGATCGTGGCCCTGGGCCAGTTCATCATCGCCCTGACGTTCGCGGAGCTCTCGAGCCACTATCCGGTCGCCGGGTCGGTCTTCCAGTGGACCAAGTATCTGTCCGGGAAGACCTACTCCTGGTTCGCCGGCTGGATCTATCTGTTCGCCGGCATCCTGACCGTTGCCTCCGTGTGCGTGACGATCCCGCTCGCGCTGATCCCGGCGCTCAACGGCATGGGCTGGAATGTCGCGAACAGCCTCCACAACCAGCGGATCGTCGCGGTCGCCACGCTCGTCGCGATCACGATCCTGAACATCTTCGGCGTGAGGCTCGTGGCGCTGATCAACAACACCGGCGTGATCTTCGAGATCCTCGGGATGGTCATCTTCGCGTTCATCCTCGCGATCTTCCACAACCATCAGGGCGTGGGCGTGATCTTCCACACGGGCGGTCAGTCGCTCACGGTCAGCACGTTCCTTGTGGCGATGTTCATGAGCCTCTACGTGATTTACGGCTTCGACACCGCGTCGACGCTCGCCGAGGAGACGAAGGACCCGCGGCGCGAGGCGCCCAAGGCCGTCCTCGCCTCGGTCATTGGCGCCTTCCTGGTCGGCGTCGTCTTTCTCTGGGCGACGTTGATGGCCGTGCCGGACATGGGCGCCGCCATCAAGGGCGCGTTCGGGCCTGCGCAGATCATCGACGCGAACTTCTCGAACGCGTTCGCCACGGTGTATCTGCTTGTCGTCTCAGCGGCGATCTTCGTCTGTTGCCTCGCGATCCAGGCTTCGACGATCCGCCTCTGCTTCGGAATGTCGCGCGACGAGCAACTGCCGGCATCATCCGTGCTTCGCAAGGTGCACCCGCGGCTGCACACGCCGATCGGCTCCTGCATCGTCATCGGGGTCCTCGCATTCGTCCCGATGCTGCAGTACACCGGTGCAGCGATCGTCGCGATCGCGGCCACGGGAATGATCTATCTCAGCTACCTCATCTGCAATCTCGCCGTCATCCGTGCGCGGCTGCGCGGCTGGCCGCGAACGGCGGCGCCGTTCTCGCTTGGCAAATGGGGCATCCCGATCACAGCCGTGGGGCTCCTGTGGGGCGGCGGAATGCTTGTCAACTTCGCCTGGCCACGCGCCGCGACCAACCCGACGCCGCTCCAGACGGGCAAGCTGCTCAACTTCCACTGGCACTGGCTGAACGACCAGCCGATCCTGTGGACGGTTGCGATCTTCATCACGCTCGTTGGCGCGGTCTACTTCATGCTCGTGCAGCGGACAAAGCCGGCGTACCTCCAGGCGCCGGAGGGCGAGGTGTTCGCGGA
>DAINSN010000090.1:0-10113 GCA_036741295.1 Gaiellaceae bacterium | reverse complement strand
TACGCCGGCCGAGCTGCGAGCTTCACCGTGACGGTGTGGCTCTTGCCTCCGCGCGTGTACGTGACGGAAATTGTGTCGCCGGGGCGGTGCGCGTTGATCACCGCGCGCAGTTGGCTCCCGGAGCTGATCTGCTTGCCTGCGGCTGCGGTGACGACGTCTCCCGCGTGCAGGCCCGCGCGCGCTGCCGGAGTGCCCGTACGCACCTGGTTGATCGCGGCGCCGGTCTGCGCGGAGGAATCGCGGAGGACGACGCCGAGGAAGGCGTGCTCGGCCTTTCCGCTCGAGATCAGCTGCGACGCGATCGAACTGATGGTGTTCGACGGGATCGCGAAGCCGACACCTTCGTTGCCGCCGGAGTTGCTCTCGATCTGTGAGGTGACGCCGACGACCTTGCCCTGAGCATCGAGTAGCGGCCCGCCCGAGTTGCCGTGGTTGATCGCGGCATCGGTCTGGATCGAGTCGTCGATCGCGAATTGGTTCGGCGAGGTCATCTCACGGTGCAGTGCGCTGACGATCCCGGACGTGACGGTTCCCTCGAGCCCGAATGGGCTGCCGATCGCGACCACTTGATCCCCGACGACGAGATTGCTCGAGTCGCCGACCGAGAGAGGAAAGAGCTCGGACACCGGCGCATCGACCTTCAGGACCGCGAGATCCGTCGATGCATCGGTGCCGACGAGACGCGCACTGTAGGTCTTGCCATTCCAGAACTTGACGGAGATCGAGCCCGCGCCGTCGACAACGTGTGCGTTCGTGACGATGTTGCCGTCGGCGTTGTAGACGAAGCCCGAGCCTTGCCCCTGCCCAGCCGTGATCTCGACCACTCCCTTGTGCGCGAGCCGGTAGATCGACTGCACGGACAGGTTGCTGCCGTTCGAGGTGGGCTGGCCGTCGCTGACGGTGACCTGTCGGACGACGGTCTTGCCGTTCCCGGACGACAGCGCGGCGTACGTCGCCGCGCCACCGCCGGCGCCGATGAGGGCGCCGGCGGCGAGCGCAGCCGCCAGGGTGACGGTGGGAGTACGGAGGGGTCTCACGGCGTCCATCTGACCAGCGTTCCTTAAGATCCGGGTGAGACTCGGCTAAGAACTCGATAAGACCTCAGCACACACAAACTCCTTACGGCCGTCTTAGCTCGGTCTTAGGGGCAGGTGGCACCTTCGACTGAATGGCTTCGCGGGACTTGGAACCCCTACCGACCCTCCACTCGCGACGCCCAAACCGGGCGGGCCGTTCCCCCTCCGCCCGCTTGCCGGTTCTGTGCGCCGTCGCTGTTGCTACCGCCCTTGTGGCAGCGGCGGCCGCGCAGTCCAAGCCGACGCGGCCGCGACTCGAGTCGCCGCAGGTCGCGGAGATCTCGCGTGCGTCGAGGCCGATCGTCGATACGCAGATCACGGCGGCCGCCGTCAGCGCCGTTGCTCCGGCCGGCTATTGGGGCGGCCAGTACCGGGTTTCGACGGGCGAGTCGGTCACCGTTTACGCCTCCAACAGCTACCCGGTAGACATTGCGCTGGGGCAGCGCTGGGCTGACTTTCTTGCATCACTCGTCCACGGCTCCGAGCTCTCGACCGTCACGGTGTTGCTCGCGACCCCGGCGCAGATCTCGGTCACCTGCGGTGCGGACGCGTTTGCCTGTTACAGCGCGCGAGGTGCGCAGCTCTACGCGCCGGGAGAGGATCCCGGCAGCGACCTCTCCGCCGAAGCGGTGATCACGCACGAGTACGGCCACCATGTCGCCGCGAATCGTTCGAACGCGCCGTGGCTCGCGCTCGACTGGGGCCCAAAGCGCTGGGCGTCGTCGATGCAGGTCTGCGCTCAGGCGCGCCGCGGCGTGCTGGTTCCGGGCGCCGAAGATCCGGTGCAGTACACGGAGAACCCGGGCGAAGGCTGGGCCGAGACGTACCGCGTCCTCAACGAGCGCCGGGCCGGCCTCCCGGAAACACCGTGGCAGATCGTCGAGCAGTCGCTGTATCCCACGGCGGCCGCGCTGACGGCAGCCGAGCAGGACGTGACCACCCCGTGGGCAACCGGGACGACGACGACGCAGACGGCGACGTTGAGCCAGACGAGGAAGACGCGGACCTTCACGGTCGCGACGCAACTCGACGGCACCATGAAGATGACGCTGAGAGCTTCGGGAGGCATGCGTGTCTCCCTCGACGTATTCGCTTCCTCGACGAGTGCTGCCCACGTCGTTTCTACGCGGGCTGTCTCACGGACCTTCACGGTTTGCGGAGCGCGGAGCTACCGGTTCCGGCTCACCGACCTGTCCGGTCGCGGTTCCGTTAGCCTGACCGTCGCGAAGCCCTAGTGCCCCTGCCAGCAATACATGTCGGCTTCTGGCCCGCGATCACGCGGCGCCAGAGCCCACCCTCGCCCTTAGCAAGGCAGACCAGCCTTGCTGCGGTCGAGTGCGGCCTCTGGCTTGGTGCTCACGACCCAGAAGCTCGACGGCATTACTGGCAGGGGCACTAGCTCTCTTAGCCCGCTCTCAGCTTCCGCAACGACAATGACGCCGTGAAGATTCTGGTCGTGGACGACGAACGGGCTGTGCGGGAGTCTCTCCGCCGCGCCCTGGAGCTCGAGGGCTACGAGATCGAGCTGGCTGCGGACGGTCTCGAGGCGCTCCACCGCCTCGAGACGGACGGCGAGGCCCAGCCGGACGCGGTTATCCTCGACGTGCTCATGCCCGCGGTCGACGGGCTCGAGGTGTGCCGTCGGCTTCGTCGCAGTGGCAACCGTGTGCCGGTGCTGATGCTCACTGCGCGTGACGAGGTCGAAAACCGGGTCGCGGGGCTCGATGCCGGCGCCGACGACTACGTCACGAAGCCGTTTGCCCTCGAGGAGCTCGTCGCTCGAGTGCGTGCCCTCCTCCGGCGGACCTCGGTGGGCGAGGACGAATTGCTGCGCTTTGCCGACCTCGAGCTCGACCCGGGGACACGCGAGGTCCATCGCGGTGGCGATCTCATCGAGCTCACCCGAACCGAGTTCGCGCTGCTCGAGCTGTTCATGACGAACCCGCGCCAGGTGCTGACCCGTTCGATCATCTTCGAGCGGGTGTGGGGCTACGACTTCGGCTTCGCGTCCAACTCCCTCGACGTGTACATCGGCTACCTGCGGCGCAAGACCGAGGCAGGCGGGAAACCGCGCCTGATCCAGACCGTGCGCGGCGTCGGTTACGCCCTCCGCGAGACATGAGTTTCCGCGCCCGCCTGGCACTCGTCGCTGCTGCCGCGGTCGCGCTTGCGATCCTGACCGCCTCGTTCGTGATCTATTTCGTGGTCCGAGACCAGCTGCGCGCCACCGTCGACGATTCGCTGCAGACGACCGCCGGCCAGCTGGAAACATCCCCGGTCCACGACTTCGAGCATTTCGGCACGCCGGCCGGTGAGATCGGTGGCGCGACGGTCTATCCGCAAGGCGTCGACGCGAGCGGCAAGGTCTACCTGCCCAACAGCCCCAACCCCAAAGTCGCATTGCCGGTGAGCAACGACGTGATCGCGGTTGCCCGGGGCGAGCGCGGTGCATTTTTCAGCGACACGCACGTACGCAAGACACATCTGCGGATGCTGACTTTCCCGTACGGGACCGGGGGCGCAGTGCAGGTCGCCCGCTCGCTCACCGAGGTCGACCATTCGCTCGGTCGCATCAAGAACCTGCTCATCCTGATTGCCGGGGGAGGAATCGCGATCGCGGCCGCTCTAGGGCTGGCGGTGTCGCGTGCGGCACTGGCTCCGGTTCGTCGACTCACGACGGCGACGGAGAACGTCACCGAGACGGGAGATCTGTCGGACCGCATCGAAGTCAGCGGGCGCGATGAGCTCAGCAGGCTCGCCGGCAGCTTCAACGCGATGCTCGGCGCACTCGAGGAGTCCTCGCGCGCGCAGCGCCAGCTCGTCGCGGATGCGTCGCACGAGCTGCGAACGCCGCTGACGAGCCTGAGGACGAACATCGAGGTGCTCGCGAGCGAACGCCAGCTTCCCGCCGGAGAACGCGAACGCCTTCTCACCGACGTCGTCGACCAACTGAGTGAGATGACGACGTTGATCTCCGGCCTGATCGACCTTGCGCGCGGCGAGCAGCAGACGGCCGAACCGGAAGAGGTTCGGCTCGATCTCGTAGCTGCGGACGCAGTCGAGCGCGCACGGCGCGACCGCCCCGCAGTCACGTTCACGACCGACCTGCAGGAGTCGATGGTGCAGGGAATCCCGGCGACGATCGAGCGTGCTGTCGCAAACCTGCTCGACAACGCTGCGAAGTGGAGCCCTCCGGGTGCCGACGTCGAGGTGGCAGTGCGAGACGGCGAGGTCAGCGTACGCGACCACGGGCCCGGAATCGATGAGGAAGATCTTCCTCACGTTTTCGATCGCTTCTATCGTTCTCGATCCGCACGCGGCCGGCCGGGCTCGGGGCTCGGGCTCGCGATCGTCCGCCAGGTTGCGGTCGCGCACGGCGGGGAGGTCGTCGCGGAGCGGGCCGACGGGGGCGGCACGCGGATGACGCTCCGCCTCAACGGCGACGGTTCTTTAGAAAGTTCTTAGCGTGCTCTTAGAGCGGACTGGTTGTCTTCGTTCATGAAACTCAATCGAAAGACCAAGATCATTGCCGGCGCCGCAGCTCTACTCTCCGCCGCAGGGGCCGGCGCGGCGGTTGCGGCCTCACAGGACAGTTCGCCGAGCTCGGAGAGCAAGGCAGTCATCGACGATGCAGCGAAGCAACTGGGAATCCCGTCGAGCAAACTGAGTGACGCGCTGAAGAAAGCCCTCAGCGACCGCGTCGACGCGGCTGTTGCAGCCGGCCGTGTGACGAAGGCGGAAGGGGACGCCCTCAAGGCACGCATCCAGTCGAACGACTTCCCGCTCTTCGGTGGTCACCATCGCGGTTTCGGTCACTTCGGCTTTATCGGCCGCCTCGAATCTGCAGCCGGCTACATCGGCATCACGGAAGCGCAGCTCCGCACCGAGCTCGAAGGCGGCAAGAGTCTTGCCCAGGTTGCGACAGCACACGGCAAGTCCGTCGACGGCCTGATCGGCGCACTCGTCGCGGCCGCGAAGGACAAGCTCGACAATGCCGTGTCGGCGGGCCGCCTGACGAAGGCCCAGGAGACCGAGATGCTCGGCGTCTTGAAGGATCGCATCACCAGTGCCGTCAACAACACCGGCGGTCCTGGTGAGCCGCATTTCCGTCGTCCTGGCTTTGGTTTCCGCCAGTTCGACGGCCCTAGCGCCTAAGGCACCCCCTGCCTGGGAACGATTCCCGGTATCGTCCCGGGGCGTTTCCGTGCAGATGAGCGAACAGATCGCAGGTGGTCTCGAAAAGCCGAGACTGCGGGGCGTCCTTCATCAGGCCGCGTTCGTGATCGCGGTTGTCCTCGCGCCGTTGTTGATCGTCGGCGCCGACGGAGCACGCGCGCGATTCGCCGCCGCCGTTTTCGCCGGCTCTGTCGCCGCGTGCTTCGGAGCCAGCGCGCTTTACCACCGGGTGACCTGGAAACCGCGCGCGCGCCTCTGGATGCGGCGGGTCGATCACGCCGGCGTCTACTTGCTGATTGCAGGGACCTACACTCCCGTCTCGCTGCTCGCGCTGCGAGGTGCATGGCGTCCCGTCGTGCTGACGATCATCTGGGCAGGCGCCGCCGCTGCGATCGTGCTCAAGTTCGTCTGGGTCGCAGCACCGAAGTGGCTCGCCGCGGCAATCGGGATCGCGCTCGGCTGGGTGGCTGTCGTCGTGCTCCCACAGCTAATCGGCCGGGTCAACCTTGCGGCGGTGATCCTGCTCGTCGCGGGAGGCCTTGCGTACACGGCCGGTGCGGTCGTCTACGTGCGGCGCCGTCCGGATCCGGTGCCGGCGGTGTTCGGCTACCACGAGCTGTTCCACGCGTTGACGATCGTGGGCGTCGCCTGTCAGTACGTTGCGATCGCTTTCTTCATCGTTCGCGCCGGCTGACGCCGCCGCAAACGCGACGGGCCCCGCAGCGGGGGCATCCCCTCGTTCTCGGCCGCACTCTCGAGCAGGCCCTCCTCGACAGGCCTGGCAGATTCCGGTTTCGAAACGCTCAGCGCTGCACCTGCCGCGGCAGGCATGCGCGGCCAGCTTGACCAAGCGGTCCCATCAGGTCGTGACGCTGCAGCGCGCCGCTGGCCGCAGTCCACGCAGATCGTCGTGCCGCTTGCAGGTTTGACGGCCGGCCAACGGATCGCCGGAATGCTTGCCCTGTCGCCCTCTCGGCACAGGACGTGCTCCGTCTCCCGCGCGCAGCCGCAGCAGTAGCGGTGTAGCCCGCGCTCCGTCGCCTGGCGAAAGGGCGACTCGACGCGAGCCGGAAATTCCACGTTCTGCCTGGGAATTGCCGCGCCTCTTCCGCCGAGGCGAATCTCGAACAGCCCAGCGCTCATCGGCCTGCTCGTGCATGTCGCACGCCCCGTCCAACCTTCGATCTGAATGCCCCGTCCGACGCTCTTACTCTTACGATCTCTTCGTCCAGTTGACGAATCTCGCGCTGAACACCTCGCATCGCGTCGTCAGCTGTTACCTCGGCTGCGCCCAGCCGAGCCTTCTCCTGCGGATCCTGGTACTTCACGCCGGTTCTGCCGAGCGCTAGCGCGTCGCTGTTCAGGCGATACGCGTCGGCGCGGTTCCGGCTCAATCCCGGCAGCGACAGCCACAACTGCTCGCGTCGTCGCTTCAGCTGATGGGATGCGCTCTCAGCCACGTTGCCGTCCTTCACGACGTTCGCTCAACTCGTCCACCGCGGCGAGAAGACGCCGAGCTCCGGCCTCCTTCAACTCGGTCTCGCTCGGTGCGAATACGGACCCGCTCGGCACCTGGGTCATGCCTGTCTCGATCGGACGCGTTCTACGACACGGCCAACGACCATGTCTCCTCGACGCTTCGACCACTTTCATGACCTCCCGCACGAAAGCGGGAGGACGCAGGAGCGTCACCGGGTTCGTCTAGCTGAAAGACATGCTAGCAGTGGAAACGATCGCTCGCGTAAATCGTGACGCTGTTAAGTTCTGAAGACGATCCGCAGCCGAACAAGATCGCGGCTACACTGCGACGGCGCGAATGGTTCTTGCGCGGAAGCCGCTGAGGCTCCGAGGTTCCTCTTCGACTTGCGAAACCTGGCCTGAGTGCACCAGGAGAACTCGACTCGAGTTCTCCAACCTGAATGAGGGAAAGTTAGGAGCAACTATATGTTTGCGACCGTGAGACGTTACGAAGGCATCGACTCCACCAACATTGACGAGCTGACGAAGAAGGTCGGCGAGAGCCTGGCACCGAAGCTGAGCAAGCTTCCCGGCTTCAGCAGCTACTTCCTCATCAACACCGGCAACGGTGTCATGAGCTCGATCGGCCTCTTCGAGACCTCGACGCAGGCCAACGAGTCGACTCGCGTCGCATCCGAGTGGGTGCGCGACGAGAAGCTCGAGAACATCCTCCAGAATCCGCCGAAGGTGACTGACGGCGAAGTCATCGTCCACAAGATGAACGGCGTCAAGGCGTAGTAAGAGCTATCTCTGCGCGGGGGAGGCCCGCAGTTCGCGGGCCTTCCCACGCGCGAGAGCGAGGCAACTCATGAAAATCCCGACCACCCCATCAGTACGGAAAGCTGACGCCTCCCTAGACGCGAAGCTCAATCCAGTGGAGCTCAGCTCCAAGGAGATTGTCTCGTGGGGTGTGGCGTTTCCGAGATCCGCACCAGGCAAGTCAAGTCGCGTTGCCGAAACCGCCACGTCTCCCGATACGAAGATCTGGCGCACCGACGCGACGATCGGCAGCGTGCTCGGCACCGTGGCCCGCACGGCCACCGGCCCCAGTAGCGACTGACTAGGCGTGCTTCGGTAGCAACGCGTGGCCGTCGACGACGGCCTGCGCGATGTCGACGAGCTTCCGGTTCGCGTTGCGTGCTTGCGCGCGGAGCAGCTCGAACGCCTGATCCTCTGCGATCGAGTGGCGTTCCATCAGGATTCCTTTCGCGCGTTCCGTGAGTGCGCGGCGTCCGAACGCTCCCTCGAGGTTGTGGTACTCCGCGAAGCGCAGGAGGACGATCTCGATCGCGTTTCTCCAGGCGGCCGGCTCGTCGTCGTCGATGTAGGCGAACACGCCTCGCTTTGCCGCCTCCGTCACGAATGCCGGATCGGCGGCGTGAAGCAGCGCGATCACGGGACAGGTCGCCTCGTGGACGATCTTGTCGATGAGATCCAGCGCGTGCTCGGAGCTCACTCCGAGCCCGACCAGTGCGACGTCCGGCCGTTCGCGTGCCGTCGCGGCCCCGACCTTGGTGACATCCACCTCTCGCGCGATCACCTCATGACCGAGGGACATGAGGATCGCGGCGACGTCGGCCAGGCGATCGGGCCGTTCGTTCGCGATCAGGACGCGCATATGCTCGGTAGCCTGTGAGGGCATGCCTTTGAACCTGAAATCTACACCCGGAGCCGGTTGTGGGACAAATGCTGGTCAAAAACGGCTTTTGGAGGTAGGATGGCCCGGTCGGTTCCAGCAACCTGGCCGGCACGCACGCCGACTTCAGAGCCCGGTCGGCAGCCCCTAGAACGACGGCCCAAACATCCGGTCGTCCGCCAGCAGATGGAGTTGCCGTGTCGTACATTCTGGAACAGCCGGGTGGCGAGGTTCAAATCTCCGGGCGCCACAAGACCTACAGGCGATTGCGCAAACGCGTGCGTACCCCCCGCGTGCTCCTCGTCGACGACGACGCTGCGATCCGGACGCTCTGCTCGCTGAATCTGCGTGCTCTCGGGATCGACGTAATCGAGGCGGAGGACGGGGCACAGGGGCTGGAGCTCGCGCGACGGGAACGCCCGGACCTCGTGCTGCTCGACGTCTCGATGCCGGGGCTCGACGGCTTCGAAGTTGGAGCGCTCGTCCGCCGTCATCGAAAGACCCGGCACATCCCGCTCATGTTTCTGAGCGGCGAGGCAGAGAACGATGCACGCGCACGTGAGCTCGGAGCGATCGCCTGCCTGGCCAAGCCGTTCGATCCGGTCGCCCTCAGCACGCTCATCGCCAGCACTCTCAGGCCGGCCGTCGAAGGGGCCTGGGCATAAGTAGAGGATTCGCGTGCTACGGTGGGTGTTCTACAGAGCGAGTACTGGTTGGCAATTACGCCTCCACCTACCGTTCGTGAATTGGTAGAGGAGGTGTTTTTCAATGGCAACTGGAACCGTGAAATGGTTTAACGACTCCAAGGGGTATGGCTTCATCTCCCCCGCGGACGAGGGTAAGGACCTGTTCGTTCACCACAGCTCGATCGTTGGTGACGGCTTCAAGTCGCTCCCCGAGGGAGCGAAGGTCGAGTTCGAAGCAGCCGAGGGCGCAAAGGGCCCCGAGGCGAAGAACGTCGTTCTTCAGGCCTAGTCGGTCCAAGCATGCGCGCGCTCTTTCAGGGCGCGCGCATGCTTCTCTTTTCTAAGCAAGCATGCAGCGCTGTGGCGCAGCATTACGCTGCTCGTTCCTCGACGCCCAGCAACACCTCGCGCACGAGTTGGCCGAGCGACTCGAGGTCGTAGCCTCCTTCTTGAACGAGCACCGTCGGTAATCCCAACTCGCCGAGTAGGCGGCCGGCGAGACGGAAGCCCGTCGCGGTCACATTGAGCGGGCTCTCGGGATCCCCGGCGGCCGCATCGACTCCGAGCGGAATGACCAGCGACGTCGCACCTCCTGCGCGTGCCCAGGCTGCGAGCTCGTTCACCGCTTCGAGCCAGGGCTCGTCGCCGGCGCCCGGTGGTAGCGGGAGGTTCTTGTTCGCGCCCGCGCCGCCGCCCGTCCCGGTTTCGTCGGCAAAGCCGAGGAAGTGTGGAAACCCGCGCCAGGATCGACATGGACGGAGCCGACGAGCACGTCGCCGCGCTCGTAGAAGATCTCCTGTGTGCCGTTGCCGTGGTGCGCGTCGATGTCGAGGACGGCAACCGGGCCTTCGAGCCTGTCTGCGAATGCGGCGCCCGCCACCGCCGAGTTGTTGAGGTAACAGGAACCGCCGTAGCACGCCCTGCACACATGATGGCCCGGCGGGCGGCAGCACGCGTACGCGCAGGGCAACAGCATCCTCGAGCTGCCGCCGACAAGCCAGTCGTCATCAACGGCGCCGAG
>DAINSN010000089.1:6000-10133 GCA_036741295.1 Gaiellaceae bacterium | reverse complement strand
ATCACGGACTTCGTCTTCATGGTCGAGGGGACGTCGTACATGTTCATCACAGGCCCCGACGTTGTGAAGACGGTGACGGGCGAGGAGGTGAGCTTCGAGGAGCTCGGTGGCGCTTCGACGCACGCCACCAAGTCGGGTGTTGCGCACTTCATCTCCCCCGACGAGAAGGCCTGTCTCGAGGACGCACGCTACCTCCTGTCGTTTCTGCCGCAGAACAACATGGATCCGGCTCCGTTCGCGGAGCCGTCGGATCCGCGTGACCGGGAGGAGCCAGAGCTCGACACGCTCATCCCCGACAACCCGAACAAGCCGTACGACATGCACGAGGTCATCCGGCGCGTCGTCGACGACGGAGACTTCCTCGAGGTGCACGAGCGCTGGGCGGAGAACGTCGTCTGCGGGCTCGCGCGTCTCGGCGGGCATCCGGTCGGGCTCGTCGGCAACCAGCCGCGCTCGCTCGCAGGGGTGCTGGACATCGACTCTTCCGTGAAGGCGGCGCGCTTCATCCGTTTCTGCGATGCGTTCAACATTCCGCTCGTCACGCTGGTGGACGTCCCCGGGTTCCTGCCCGGGACGCAGCAGGAGTGGGGCGGGATCATCCGGCACGGTGCCAAGCTGCTCTACGCCTACGCGGAGGCGACAGTGCCGAAGCTGACGGTGATCACGCGGAAGGCCTACGGCGGGGCGTACGACGTCATGAGCTCGAAGCACATCCGCGCGGACTTCAACTTTGCGTGGCCGACCGCCGAGGTTGCAGTGATGGGGCCCGACGGCGCGGTGAACATCATCTTCCGGAAGGAGCTCGACGAGGCCGACGATCCCGAGACGCGGCGGGCGGAGCTGATCGAGGATTACCGCGAGCGCTTCGCCAATCCGTACGCCGCAGCAGAGCGCGGCTACGTGGACGAGGTGATCGAGCCGCGCCGCACTCGGCCGGTGCTGATCAATGCACTGGAGACTTCACTGACGAAGCAAGAGCTGCGGCCCCGCCGCAAGCACGGAAATATTCCGCTCTAGCACCGGCTACGAGGCGAGTGCCGGCAGAGCCGGCGCGGCCTCCATGGAGGCGCTCAGTCCGAGCTCCTCCACGAAGGCCGCGACGATGCCAGGGTCGAACTGTGTGCCCGCGCAGCGCTCCAGCTCTTGCAGCGCCGCTTGAGGGGAAAGCTTCGGCCGGTAGATCCGATCGGAGGTCATCGCGTCGTACGCGTCGGTGACGAAGATGATCCGGGCGCCGAGCGGGATCTGCTCACCGCGCAGGCCGTCTGGATAGCCGGTCCCGTCCCAGCGTTCGTGATGGTGCAGGACGAGATCGGCGACGGGGTCGACGCCGAGGCTGTCGAGCATGCGAAAGCCGATCTGCGGATGGCGCTCGAGCACGAGCCGCTCCGAATCGGTGAGCGTGCCGGGCTTGCGCAGGATCTCCTCCGGAATCGCGAGCTTGCCGAGGTCGTGCAGGCTGCCGGCGAGACGCGTGAGCTCGACCTGCTCGGCATCGAGGCCGAGACGCTTCGCGACCTTGGCGGCCAGCTCGCTGACCCGCTCGGAGTGACTGCCCGTGTAGGTGTCGCGTGCGTCGACCGCTTTCGCGAGCGACGCGGCGGCGCGGTAGCGGGCGGCCTTGTCGGGCCCTGGTGCGAGCCGCTTGAGCTCCGAGAGCTCGACGACCTCCGGGCGGTAGAGCCGCACGCGGTTCTTGCCGTGTTCCTTCGCCCAGTACAGCGCACTGTCGGCGAGCCGGATCAGCTCGTCGCGGCCGTGGCCTTGCATCGGGAAGGTTGCGAGCCCCGCGCTGACCGTCACGGTGCCGATGTGGTCGAAGTCGACCGTCGCGATGCGCTCCACGATCGAGTCCGCGGCTGCGAGCGCCATCGCCTCGTCGTGATCCACGAGCAGGAGCGCGAACTCGTCGCCGCCGAGCCGGAACGCCTCGCCGCCCTGGCGCAGCCTTGCTCCCACCTGCGAGAGGACGCGGTCGCCCGACGGGTGCCCGTAACGGTCGTTGACCTTCTTGAAGTCGTCGATGTCCACGAAGCAGAGCGTCAAAGGCATCGCCTGCTCCTCGGCGCTCAGCAGCTCGCGCTGGAGACGCTCGTGGAAGTGCCGGTGATTGCCGAGCCCGGTCAGCGGATCCGTGAGTGCCAGGCGCATGGCGCGCAGAGCTCGATGCGTGGAGCGCTGGTACAGCGCGATCGCGAGCAGCGGTCCCACGAGTGCGACCGACAGCACCGGCGCGCGTTGCCAGAGCACGACGAGCATCAACGCCGCAGAGGCCATGAACGCAAACGGCACGATGGTCGCGCGCACATGCGTCCGCATCAGCTGGAGATACGGCTGGCCGCTGCTGAGTGCGATCGCGGCCGAGATCAGGACGATGTTGACGACGTTGTCGGCAGTGGCTGCAAGCACGACGCGCGCGATCACTGCGCCGACGCTCTGGCCGTGAATCGGCGCGATCAGCCCACCTGCGGCGAGGGCGACGAGGGCGAGGACCGCGACATTGAAGGCGATGCGCTGGAGTGGCCGGTGCTGGGCGAGCTGGACGACGGCCGTCGCGGCGAGCAGAAGCAAGGCGCCGGCGGCCCAGCCGAAGAGCACGATGGCGGCCACGGCAAACACGAAGGTGAGCGAGAGCACGCCCCCGCCGGTCTCCGCGTTGATCGGCACGGGAAAGCGCTCCGCCAGCGTCGCAGCCGCCGTGAGCGCAGCGAGGCTGATCAGCGCGCGACCGCTGTGCGCAGTCGTCGCGAAGACGTAACCGGCTGCGATCAGGACACCGAGCCCCGCCAGGCAGACCGGGAGAATGAGGGCGGTAAGCCGGCGGGGCGTGACCGCCTGTGAGCTCACGTCAGGCTTAGAACCAGCTGAACTGTTCGATCGAGTCCCAGGTGAACTGACCCGAGACTGCCGCGACGAGCACCAGGATGGCCACGAGGGCAATCAGCTTGGGCTTCCATTGCAACATCTGCCAAACCTCCCCACACAAAGACGCCAGACGGGCAGATTCTTTCTCTGAGGCCGGTTGGGCGTATCCCCCCTTAGGGGGATTTAGGCGAATACGGCTTCTACGCGGGGGACACGAGGCCCGCTTCGGCGAGCGGCCGTCGGCCCCAGGCGAAGCGTTTTTGGTACCAGCCGGACAGTGTCGTAACCGCGACTCCGTACTCCGAAGAGTGGATGAACCAGCCGTTGCCGAGGTACACGCCCATGTGGTCGACCTGCGCGGCCTTCGACCTTGGTCCCTTCGCTCCGAAGAAGATGACGTCGGCGGGCTGGAGCTTGGCCAAGGGGACTCGTTTCGCGGCAGGCACCTCGCCGCTCATCGCATACGTCGTGCGGCCTTGGAGCATGTCCGGGAGACTGCCGCCGTCGGCGTACTGCTCCACCTTGTAGACGCGCCACACGAACCCCGAGCAGTCGAAGCCGCCGTGTACCTGCGGCCCGAACGGCGACTCCGGGAACTCGCTCTCCCCGCCCCAGACGTAGGGGTAACCGATGAAGCGCACTGCCGTCTTGAGCACCTTCGTCTGCCATGGCGTCAGTGCGGGCAGAACAAAGGATGCTGCGAGCTCCTGGACGCTCTGGGCGTCCCGCTCGCCGAGCTTCAGCATTCGTGCCGCGGAGTAGGCCGCTTCGGCGTGCGTGGCGGGCTGGCCCGGCGAGAGCTCGAGGGAATCGAGCGCGGCCGGGTGGTTCGTGCGGAGACCGAGGAGCCGGGCGACGGCTTCGGTCCCGAACCGGGAGGGAGGCGCGATGCCTGCCGTCCTGGCGGACTGCGTAAAGAGCTTGGCGCTGTCGGTTAGCCCGAGTACGGCGACGAGCCTCGCGTCGAGGGCGGCCATCGTTACTTTCGCGGCCGGCGAGGGCGGCACAGGGGCCTCGGTATGCGTCAGGCCGGCGACGATGCCTTCCAGCTCCCCCTGGGTGAGGGGGCTGTCGGGTCGCGCCGCCGCCGCCTTGGCCATGATTCCTGCGGCCACTACGGTCTCGAGCTCGGCCTGTGCCCACGAAGTCCCCGGCTTGGCGGCGGCGTAGGCCGGGGACAGTGTGAGGAGCATTACGAGCGCCCAGACATACGCAAGGCGGCGGCAGCGCATACCTGTGCTATCGGCGAGTCGCCGTATCTCTTTAAT
>DAINSN010000089.1:0-5900 GCA_036741295.1 Gaiellaceae bacterium | reverse complement strand
CTTGGAAACGTGGACGTCGAGATCACCCCTGAACCCACTGAAGATGAGCGCCGAGCCATCCTCGAGGCGCTTGAAAAGGAGGGTCGGGCCGCCGCCGCGCCCTCGCCCTGGCGCCGTGCCGGGCTAGGCCCTGGGCCTGAGGACGGGGACGATCAGGCAGCTCCTGGGCCGCCGCGCCAGAGGCGGGGCGCGACGCGCGCGTAGTCCAGCCCGGAGATCCACGTCAGCACCACTGCGACGAGCAGCGCCCACCAGGCAATGTCAGTTCGCCACGCTCCGGCGGCGGCGAAGCCACCGACGGCCGCGGCAACGGCCTGCGACCAGGTCTTCAGCTTGCCGAGGTCGCGCGCCTGGAGCACGACGCCTCGCTCGAGTGCCGCCAGGCGCAGCGCCGTGACGAGGAACTCCCTGACGACGATCGCGGCGACCATCCAGCCGGGCGCGACTCGCTGGTCGACGAGCATGATCAGCACCGCCAGCACGAGGATCTTGTCGGCCGCCGGATCGAGCAACGAGCCGAGCGGGGAGGAGCGTCCGCGGTTCCGCGCGATGCGGCCGTCGAACCAGTCGGTGGCCATCGCGGCGGCGAAGAGCGCCGTCGCCCAATAGTTGTGACCGTGGAAGTTCCACGCGTACAGCAGGATGACGAAGGGGACAGAGGCTGCTCGCGCGACCGTCAGACCGTCCGGGAGGCTCACGCTCGCAACAATAGAGGGGCAGTGGCTGTCTTCAGCAAAGTGCTCGTCGCCAACCGAGGCGAGATCGCGATCCGCGTCTTCCGGACGCTGCGCGAGCTCGGCATCGGGACGGTCGCCGTCTATTCGGAAGCCGACCGGAACTCGGCGCACGTGACCTATGCCGATGAGGCCCACCTGATCGGCGGCGGCGCTCCCGCCGAGAGCTACCTGAACCAGGAGCGGATCCTCGAGGCCGCGCGGCGATCCGAAGCGGGGGCCGTCCATCCCGGCTACGGCTTCCTCGCCGAGAACGCGGCCTTCGCGCGTGCGTGCGGCGAGCAACGTCTAGTGTGGATCGGCCCGCCGCCCGAGGCGATCGAAGCGATGGGATCCAAGATCGAAGCGCGTGAGCGGATGCGCGCAGCCGGCGTCCCGATCATCCCGGGCGTCACGCAGCCTGTCGAATCCGCCGAAGAGGTCCGCAGGCTCGGCGACGAGCTTGGCTGGCCGATCGCGATCAAGGCATCCGCGGGAGGCGGCGGGAAAGGGCTGAAGGTCGTCCGCGACCCGGCGGAGGCCGAGCGGGCCTTCGAATCGGCGCGGCGCGAGGGTGAGGCCTACTTCTCCGATCCTGCGGTGTACGTCGAGCGGTATCTCGAGGATCCTCGCCATGTCGAGGTGCAGGTGCTGGCAGATACGCATGGCAACGTCATCCACCTCGGCGAGCGCGACTGCACGATTCAGCGCCGCCATCAGAAGCTCGTCGAGGAGACGCCCTCGCCCGCCGTCGACGATGCCTTGCGCGAGCGGATCGGTGCGATCGCCGTCGACGCCGCGCGGGCGGTGGGTTACCAGAGTGCGGGAACGATCGAGGGCCTGCTCTCGCGCGACGGCGAGTACTTCTTCCTGGAGATGAACACGCGCATCCAGGTCGAGCACACGGTGACGGAGATGGTGACCGGTCTCGATCTCGTGCGCGAGCAGGTCTTGATTGCGGCGGGGCAGCCGCTCTCCGTGCGACAGGAAGACGTGCAGCTCCGCGGCCACTCGCTGGAATGCCGGATCAACGCGGAGGACGTCTCGAGCGGTTTCCTACCCGCACCGGGAACGATCACGCGTTACCACGAGCCGAGCGGGCCGGGCGTGCGCGTCGACTCCGGCGTCGTTGCCGGCAGCGAGATCTCTCCGCTCTACGACCCGATGATCGCGAAGCTCGTGGTGCACGGCGTCGACCGTGAGCATGCGCGGCGCCGGATGCTGCGCGCTCTCGACGAGTTCGTGATCGAGGGAGTGAGGACGTTGATCGGCTTCCACAAGGCGCTGCTGACGCAGCCATGCTTCGTCGAGGGCGAGACGTGCCACGGCCTCGTCGAGTCCGAACTACTGGCGGCCCGCGCGGGCGAGTTCGAGAACGGGCGTCCAGTTGGGCCCGCGGAGCTCGGGACGGCTGCTGTGCGTGAGGTAGTCCGCTCGGTCGAGGTGGATGGACGCCGCTTCGAAGTGCGTGTCCTCCGTCCCGAGCCTGCCTTCGCCGAGCTGGGAAGGCGCCGTCGCGAACGAGAGCGCGGCCGTGGGGCCGCGGGCGCCGGGGACGACGCGGTCGTGAGCCCGATGCAGGGCACGGTGCTCGCGGTCGAGGTTGCAGAGGGAGACGAGGTCGAGGCGGGCCAGGTCCTCTGCATCGTCGAGGCGATGAAGATGGAGAACGAGGTGCACGCGCACCGCGCCGGCCGCGTCACCGAGCTGTCCGTCGCCCCCGGCCAGCCGGTCACGACCGGCCAGGTGATTTGCGTCGTGACGTCCGAATGAGATCTCGGCGCACATCTGGCGCAGTCGCGTAGGGGATTCGCCGGTATCGTCGATCGCAGAGGGTGGTGGGTGATTACCCCCACCCGGGTGGGGCCGCGCGCGCGTGTACCTAGAGATAGGCGGCGACGCGCAGTGAGGCACGGGTAAAGTGCCGCGCCGGTGGATCTCTACGAATACCAGGGCAAGCAGCTCTTCGCGCGCTTCGGCATCCCCGTGTCAGAGGGGCGCCTCGCGACGAGCCCGGAGGAAGCTCGGGCTGCCGCCGAGGAGATCGGCGGGCCCGTCGTCGTCAAGGCTCAGGTCCTGACCGGCGGGCGCGGCAAGGCCGGCGGCGTCAAGCTCGCCGACGGTCCGGCCGAGGCAGAAGCGAAGGCGCGCGACATTCTCGGTCTCGACATCAACGGCCACGTCGTCCGCAAGCTGTGGATCGAGCAGGCCTCTGACATCGCGAAGGAGTACTACCTTTCGATCACCTTCGACCGCGGCACCAAGCAGCCGCTGTTCATGCTCACGACCGAAGGCGGGGTCGAGATCGAGCAGGTCGCCGAGGAGAACCCGGACGCACTCGCGCGCCTCCACGTGGATCCGCTCGAGGGCTTCCAGCCCTACCAGGCCCGCCGCCTGATCTACGGCGCCGCCATCGAGGACCCGAGTGAGCAGAAGCAGCTCCTCGGCATCATCGAGAAGCTCTACGACTGCTTCGTCGAATCCGACGCGATGCTGACGGAGATCAACCCGCTGATCGTCACGCCCGACGGAGAGGTGCGCGCGCTCGACTCGAAGTTCACGGTCGACGACAGCGCGCTCTTCCGCCATCCGGACATCGCCGAGATGCGCGACGTCGAGGCGGCCGACCCGCACGAGCGGCTTGCGCGGGAGAAGGGCGTGACCTACGTCAAGCTCGACGGCGAGGTCGGGATCCTCGGGAACGGTGCAGGCCTCTCGATGTCCACCGTGGACGTCGTCGTCGTCGCGGGCGGCCGGCCGGCGAACTTCTGCGATCTGGGCGGCGGGGGTGATGCGCAAGGCGTGGTCGACGCCCTCGAGGTGATCACGAGCGATGACCAAGTGCGCTCGATCTTCTTCAACATCTTCGGCGGGATCACGCGTGGCGACGAGGTTGCGCGCGGAATCCTCACTGCGCTCGACCAGATGAAGATCGAGCTGCCGATCGTCGTCAGGCTCGACGGAACGAACGCCGAGGAAGGCAGGAGGCTGCTCGCCGAAGCGGCGCCTGCGAACCTCCATGTCGAGCCGACGATGCTGGAGGCGGCACGGCGCGCGGTCGAGCTGGCGGCATGACCGACATCTGGTCGCGGCGAGCGGACGCTTTCCGCGAAAGCCCGACGCATCGTGAAGGACCGGATCTCGATCTGCTCGTCGAGTGGTGCGATCCCGGCCACGACGTGAAGGTGCTCGACGTCGCGACCGGTGGCGGCCACGTCGCGAGGCGACTGCGTGAGGAGGGCTGCACGGTCGTCACCGTCGATCCAGCGCCGGGCATGCGGCCGGACGTCGTCTCACGCGCAGAAGAGCTGCCGTTCGAGGACGGCAGCTTCGACGTCGTCACCTGCAGAATCGCCCCCCATCACTTCGAGGACATTCGCAAGGCGATCGCGGAGATGGCGCGTGTCACGCAAGGGATTGTCGTGATCGAGGACAACGTCTTCGTCGACGAGCGCGTCGAGGAGGCGGAGCGGCTGCGCGACCCGACGCACGTGCGCTGTTACTCCGAGGAGGAGTGGAAGGAGATGCTCACCGAGGCCGGGCTCGAAGTCGAGCAACTCGAACACTTCGAGCGCCACCCGGTCGTCGCTGATTGGCTCGCGCGTGTCGACACGCCGGCGGCGGACGCTGCTCGCGTCTGCGAACTGCTCGCCGACCACGTCGAGGACGGCGTGCTCACGCTCAAATCGATCGTCGTCAAGGCCCGAAGGTCGCAAAAGTAGTGGCGGTCATCGTCGACAACGACACGCGGCTCGTCGTCCAGGGGCTGACCGGAAGCGAAGGCCGCTTCCACGGACTGCGCAACCGCAACTACGGGACCCAGGTCGTCGCCGGCGTCACGCCCGGCAAGGCGGGTCAGGACGTCGAAGGCATTCCCGTCTTCAACACCGTCTCCGACGCGGTGCACGAGACCGGCGCGAACACGACGCTCATCTTCGTGCCGGCACGCTTCGCGACCGACGCGATCTACGAGGCGGTCGACTCCGGCATCGGCACCGTGATCTGCATCACCGAGCACATTCCCGCCCACGACATGCTGCGCGTCTACACGTACATCCGCGGCAAGGGCGTGACGATGATCGGGCCGAACTGCCCCGGCGTGCTTTCGCCGGGCAAGGCGAACGTCGGGATCATTCCGGCCGAGATCTTCTCCGAGGGCTCGATCGGCCTCGTTTCGCGCTCGGGCACGCTCACCTACCAGATCGGCCACGAGCTCACGCAGCTCGGGCTCGGGAACTCGACGATCGTGGGCATCGGCGGCGATCCGGTCGTCGGCTCGTCCTTCATCGACGTCCTCCGCCGGTTCGAATCGGATCCGGAGACGGAGCTGATCGTCCTCGTCGGTGAGATCGGCGGCGACGAGGAGGAGAAGGCGGCCCGCTTCGTGCAGGACCAGGTGACGAAACCGGTGCTCGCCTATATCGCAGGCTTCTCGGCGCCGCCCGGAAAGACAATGGGCCACGCGGGGGCGATCATCTCCGGCTCGTCGGGCACGGCGCAGGCGAAGAAGGAAGCGCTGGAAGCAGCGGGCATCCAGGTCGGGACGACTCCGACCGAAGTCGCGCAGCTGGTCGCCGAGCGCTTCGGCGCGCGCACTTAAACTCGATCCGATGGAGACGATCTCCTTCGCGCGCGGCGTCCCAGCGCCTGAATGTCTTCCGGTCGAGGAGCTCGCTGCCTGCGCGCAGGCCGCCGTCGAGCGCGACGGAGCCACGGTTCTCTCGTACGGCTCGTCGAGCGGGTACGGGCCGCTGCGCGACTGGATCGCCGAGCGTCACGGCGTCGATTCCGCGCGGGTCCTGGTCACCAACGGCTCGCTGCAGGGCATGGTCTTCCTCGCGGAACGGTTCGCGGGAGGACGAGTGCTGGTGGAGGCGCCGACCTACGATCGGCCGCTGAAGATCCTTGCGGCGCATCGTGTCGAAACGACGCCGATCGCGATGGACGACGAAGGTCTCGACCTGGATGCGCTCGCACACGCGCTGCGAAGCGGCAGGAAACCGGCGTTCGTCTACACGATTCCCACCTTCCAGAATCCGAGCGGGAGGACGCTCAGCACGGAGCGCCGTCACCTGCTCGCCGAGTTGGCGCGCGCGCAGGAGCTGCTCGTGCTGGAGGACGATCCTTACGGGCTCGTCCGCTTCGACGGCGAGGCGCCGCCGACGCTCTTCGAGCTCGAGGGCGGAA
>DAINSN010000088.1:0-10170 GCA_036741295.1 Gaiellaceae bacterium | reverse complement strand
TCAACGCAGATGCGGACGAGTTCTGGTGGCCGCACAGCGGCACGTTGCACGACGTTTTCGCCGCCGTACCGGCACGGTACGGGGCGATCCGCGGCATCTGGCGGCACTTCGTGCTGCGTCCCGATGACCCCGCGGCTTTTCACGAACGGATGGTCGTCCGGCGCGCACCGGCCCTGGACCCGGTCGACCCCTACTGTGCAAACGCAAAGGTCGCGCATCGCGCCGATCCGAACGTCCGCGTCAGTCGCGGCAATCACGACGTGTTCGGTGAACGGCTGGCGCTGCTCCGCCAATGGGCTCCCTTTGAGATTCTGCACTTTCCGATCCGGAGTCACGAGCAACTCGAGACCAAGTACCCGACCAAGCTTGCGGGTCATCAGTCAGCCGGCTCGGATCTCGTGCCTCTGCACATAGCGCGGATCGCACAGAGCCTGCAAGAAAATCCCGACCAGCTCTACCGCAGCCTGCTAGTAGACGATGCGGCTCTTGAGCAAGGCGTGGCCGTCGGCTTGCTGACGGTCGACACGCGTTTGCGCGACCAGTTGCGGGGCGACCCCGGGACGCCGCCGTCCCTGGCTGACGACGTTGCGTTCGCGCAGGAGATCGATGCCATGTTGATGCTGGATTCGGCCCTGCGCCTGCTCGCGCGCGTGGACTCGTTCGAGCGGCGCCTCGCCGCCGTCGAGGCGAAACGGGGCGGGTAGCATCGACCCGGTGAGCCGCTCCTCCGACAGCGCGGTCGTCGAGCCGAAACCGGCGCGATCCGTGGGCCGGCGCGCCGTCGACCGAGTCGGCGACGCCTTCGCGTTCCGACCAGACCGCGTGACCGTGATCCGGCCGGCCGCGCGTTGGCCGCGCCTCGACCTCCGCGAGCTCTGGCACTACCGAGAGCTGCTCGGCCGCTTCGTCTGGCGCGACGTCAAGGTGCGCTACAAGCAGACGTTCATCGGCGTCGCCTGGGCGATCCTGCAGCCGTTCCTGACGATGGTCGTGTTCACGCTCGTCTTCGGGAAGTTCGCGAAGTTCCCTAACCAGGGTCAGCAGTATCCGGTGTTCCTGTACTCGGGTCTGCTGCTTTGGTCGTACTTCTCGTCGGCGCTGACGGGTGCGAGCATGAGCCTCGTCTCCAACGTCCCGCTCGTGACGAAGGTCTACTTCCCGCGCGTCCTGCTGCCGGCGGGCGCGGCGCTCGTTCCCGTCGTTGACCTGGCGATGGCGTCCACCGTGCTCATCGGGCTGATGGCCTACTACCACACGCCGCTCGGCGACATGGCCTACCTCGCGCCGACGTTCCTCCTCCTTGCCATAGCGACCGCACTCGGCACCGGGTTGTTCTTCTCGGCCCTGAACGTCCGCTACCGAGACGTGCCGTACGTGATTCCCTTCATCGTGCAGACCTGGCTCTACGTCTCGTCGGTCGTTTATCCGATTGCGGCTCTGCCGCTGAAGTGGCAATGGGTGCTGGCGACCAATCCGATGAACGGGGCGATCACCGGGTTTCGCTGGGCATTGGTCGGGACGCCCCCTCCCGACACCGGCCAGTTCCTCGTGAGCGTCGCCTCGGCAATCGTCATCTTCCTGTTCGGCCTCGCGTTCTTCCGCCGGTCCGAGCCCAAGTTCGCGGACACGATCTAACGCGATGTCCGCGGCGATCACAGCAGAAGGCCTGTCCAAGCGCTATCGCATCGGCGAGCTGCAGCGGGGTTATGGGACGCTGCGAGACACGATCGCAGGTGCGGTGCGACGCGTCCGCCAGACCGGCCACCATCACCACGAGGAGATCTGGGCGCTCAAGGACATCACCTTCGAGGTCGCGCAGGGCGAAGTCCTCGGGGTGATCGGACGCAACGGCGCGGGCAAGTCGACGCTGCTCAAGGTGCTGACGCGAATCACGGCGCCGACGGAGGGCCGCGCGACGATCCGTGGCCGGGTCAGCAGCCTGCTCGAGGTCGGGACCGGTTTTCACCCCGAGCTGACCGGCCGCGAGAACGTCTTTCTGAACGGGGCGATCCTCGGCATGAAGCGTCGCGAGATCATTCGCAAGCTCCCCGACATCATCGAGTTCGCGGGCATCGAGCAATTCATGGACACACCCGTGAAGCGCTACTCGAGCGGCATGTACGTGCGACTGGCCTTCTCCGTCGCCGCACACCTCGAGCCGGAGATCATGCTCGTCGACGAGGTGCTCGCCGTGGGCGACGCCGAGTTCCAGCGCCGCTGCCTCGGACGCATGGAGGAGATCGGCGGCACCGGACGCACGGTGTTGTTCGTCTCGCACAACATGCAGGCGGTCGCGCAGCTCTGCGACCGGGTGATCCTGCTGGAAGGCGGCGGTGTCGTGGTCGACGGGCCGAGCACGGAAGTCGTCGCGCAGTACCTGCAGATGGGGCACGGTTCGACCTCCGAGCAGGAGTGGCCAAATGTCGCGACGGCCCCCGGTGACGATCTCGTGCGCATTCGCCGCGTTCGAGTTGTGGATGAGGACGGGAGCCGCACGGACACCGCGGACGTTCGCCGTCCCGTGGGAATCGAGATCGCGGTGACCGTGTTGCGTCAGGGCGAGCCGATTTTCCCGAAGATCAAGCTGTTCGACGGCAAGGGCGACGTTGCGTTCAATGCGATGGACACGAGCCCGCGGTGGAGCGAAGCGCGCCCACCCGGGGACTACGTGGCGACCGCGTGGATCCCCGGGAACCTCCTGAACGAGGGGCTCATCTCCGTGCACGCCGACGTTTGCTCGATCGGGCCGACGAAGCTCTTCCATCACGCTGCGGCGCGCGATCTCATCTCGTTTCACGTGCACGACCCGGGTGAGGGCGGCTCGGCCCGTGGCGATTTCAGCGGCCAGTTGCAGGGAGTCGTGCGTCCGCTGCTTGAGTGGACCTAACGACGAGGACCGCAACAGGACGCTCTCAGTGGGCCGTCGTTGCGAGTGTTACGTTCCGAGACGTGCAACCCGTCTCGAGGCCGGCGGATCGCAACATTCGCGCGTGCGTTGTCGTGCAGGCGCTCGAGATCTGCCGATTCCCGGTGCAGCTGCTCAATGTTGTGTAGGAGGGCTTGAAGCTCCCTCGGCTCGTCGGTCGCGACCTGCGCCAATTCGCGCGGCGTGATGTCGACATCCTTCTTGCGCAGCAGGACAAGACCGTGACCCGCTTCCCGATCCTCCGGTTCTCCAAAGCCGGCGGGTCGCAAGAATTCGACGTCGAACGCGCGACCCCAATGCTTTCTGATCCACCACGGCGAATGCAGCACGCAAGGACCGCCTCGATCCCAGTTCTGTCCCCGTCTCAGAACATTCATGCCGATTCGGTCTTCGTCCCAGGGCTCGCGGTCGATCAGCTCGGACATACCCGCGCCCAGGAATGTCGCGATCAGGACGCCGTCGCTGTCGAGCAGACGGTGCAGCTCGCAGAGCCAGTCACTCCAGTAAGTGGTGATGTGAGTGAAGACGGAGATGGCGATGATCAAGTCGAACGTGCCGTCCGGCCAGGGCGGAGGCGGCTGCTCGCCGTTTCGGACTGCGGAGAACGGCGGTGACAGATGGGCGTTGAGCCAGTCCACACTCGGGCCGTCGATGTCGCAGCCGCGCATGTCGGCCGAGCGGGCCTCGTCGGCGAACTGGCGGAGCACTCGTCCGGCGCCGCAGCCGAAATCGAGCATGCGCTTCCCCTTGAAGGACCAGTCCAAGGGCAGGACGTCGAGGATCTCGGCCGCGCACTTCGTCCGATCTCCTCGTAACGCCCGTACATGTCTCCCTCGGTCGCGCCGACCCGGACGGCCAGTTGTGGGGGAGGCAGGGGCGATGCGGCGTTCCCTACGGCCGCCGCGCCGGTGCAGATCGGCGGGCCGTCCCCTTTCGTTTTCGGGGATGCTGTCATTCGTGGGCGAGGATACCGCGATGACACAGAAGCCCTCGGTGGCGATCGTCATCGCGAATTGGAACGGGGCGACGCACCTCCCGGACTGTCTCGATTCTCTCGAACAACTTGATTATCCGAGTGACCGTTACGAGGTGATCGTTGTCGACAACGGATCGAAGGATGGCTCGGTCGGACTCCTCAAGAAACGTTATCCCCGGGTTCGGGTTGTCGAGAACCACGTCAACCTGGGGTTTGCAGCTGCATCCAACATCGGGGCGGAGACAGCAACAGCGGACTGTGTGGCCTTTCTCAACAACGACATGCACGTCGACAGTCAGTGGCTCGCGGCGCTCGTCGAGAGTTACGAGCCGGAGGCGGGCTATGTCTGCGTCGCGGGCGCGATCCTGAGCTGGGATGGGAAGCAGATCGACTTCGTCGACGGCCGCATCAACTTCCACGGAGCGCCGGATGCCGAGTATCTGGACCAGCCCGCAGAGGAGGGTCTGATTGAGGACGGACGCGACCTGCCGTTTCCTTGCGGCGGAGCGATGCTCATTTCCCGGGATCTGTTCCTCGAGATCGGAGGATTCGATCCGGACTACTTTGCTTACTGCGAGGACGTGGACCTCGGTTGGCGTCTCTGGGTCAGCGGCTACAAGGTTCGGCTAGCGGCGGGCTCGCGCTGCTTCCACCGGCGTCACGGGACCGGGTCTTCGATCCCGCTGCACAAGCGCATGGTGTTGTACGAGCGGAACAACCTCACGTCGCTGATCAAGAACGTCAGCGACGAAAATTTTGCGCCGCTCCTCTCCGCTGCGCTCTTTCTGCTTGTGGAGCGTTCGGTCGTCCTTGGCGGCTTCAACAGGGAGGCCCTGGGGCTCGAGTCGAAGGATGCCGGGGAGACCGATGTCGTGGGCCGGATGGGTCTGGCGGGTCTCCACGCTGCCTCAGACCTCCTGGCCAACCTCGAACCGGTTCTCCGCAAACGAGAGGACGTCCAACGCCGCCGGAGGAGGAGCGACGCAGATGTGTTCGACCTCTTTCGCCGGCCATTCACCCCTGTGATCAAGAGCGAGAGCTATCTGCGCTCCAGCGTGACCCTCCGAGCGATCCTCGGTCTCGACCGGCTGTTCAGGAATCAGCGCGCGTCGCGGGTGCTGATCGTGGCCGAGACCGATTCTCAGCGTCTGCGAACCCTTGCTCAGGGTGCCGCGGGGTTGACCGACGTTGTCTTCGCAACGCCGGCTCGCACGCCCACGCTTGTCGGGGTGAGCGTGACTCCCCTCCGCAGCGCCGCCTATCTGGAGCAACTTCTGGTGGAGGCGGACATCGTCGTCGTCGAGGGAAGAAGCGGGTACGGACAGTTGATTGCGAGGCAGGCGCCGGGGCTGGTCGTCGTTGACCTCGGCGATGAGCCCGCTCATGAGGCCCTGCTGCAGCGGGCCGACGTCATGGTCTCCCCGTCAGCGGATCGCAGCCCTCAGCCCATGGGGGCAGCACGGGTTGTCGCTCCGGACGACGAGTCGCTTCTCGTCCAACTGCGGTCGTTCATCCAACAGCCCTGGCACTGGCGCCACGGCCCGGACGGACCGGCTAAAGCAGTGCTTCCGGAGGATCTCCGGCTCTTGCTCGCCCAGCGCCGTGCCGCCGCGCACGACGGCGTGGTCGGAACTGCACGTCGCGCCTTGTGGTCCCGTCTGCCCGAGCCGCTACAACGGTTTGCTCTGCAGATCTTGCGCGCCGCTCGCGCCTAGGAAGCGGGCGGCGGTCAGCTGTGCCGCTGGAGGAAGCCCTCGCGATTCGTGGAGAGGCCATAGGCTTCGAGGTCGCGCCGAACGACGAACGCCTGTCCCGGCTCACTCGCGAGCCACTCGTGCAGCGCGGGCAGGACTCCGCGGGGCCAATCCGGGTCGACCCTCAACTCCTCGACATCGACGCAGCCGTCCTCGATGACGAAGAAGCCACCCGGAGGCACGAACTGCGAGAACCCGCGGAGCGCCGCCATCGTGGTCTCGTACGTATGCGCGGAATCGTCGACGACGAGGCATCGGGCCCCTTCGGGGAGAAGCGATCGGACACGGTCGGGCAAGGACGCATCGCAGACGTCGCCTTCCACCAGCACGATCGTCTTCTCGAAATCCGGATCGACTTCCTTCAATGCGGTCGCGGCGGCTCGAGTGTCCATGTCCACTGCGATGATGCGCAGGGTCCTCGAGCGACTGTATTGCTCGAGCGTGCGCAGCCGGTCCCTGAACCACAACGCACTTCCGCCTCCATACGTACCGATCTCGATGACGAGATCAGGCCTCATCGCCCACATGATGTGCTCGTAGACGCGAAGGTCCTCCGGAAGCTTTACGAGCGGAATGCCCGCATAACGATCGACTAGCGATTGGCGCCAGCGGCTGGCCCAATACTCTCGGAGCAGGTCATCCGGTGCTGCGGTGACGCTCGACGGCGCGATGTTCAGCCCCACGTCCACGACGCTCTCGTTCAGTGACGGACCGTGAGGCTCCACTGCTCCACGTTCTGCTCGTAAATCTCCCGCAATGTCTCCTCGATGCCGTACGTCGGTCTCCACTCTGGGTATTCACGGGTGAATTCGCCGAGGTCGCTGATCCACCAGCGGTGGTCGCCGATGCGCGCTTCGTCGGCGAGCTCCCAGTCCAGTGCGCTGCCGGCGATCTGCTCGCACAACGCGATCGCCTCGAGCAGCGAGCAGTTGGCGCTGCGCCCACCGCCGATGTTGTAGACCGACGCGGCTCGTGGTTTGGCGTGGAAGGCGGCGAACGCACGGACGAGATCGGCGCTATGCAGGTTGTCCCGCACCTGCTTGCTGCCTTAGCCGTGCACCGTGTAACGCTCCCCGGTGACGGTGCAGCGCATCAGGTAGGAGAGGAAGGCGTGTAGCCGCGCGCCTGCATGGTTCGGGCCGGTGAGGCAGCCGCCGCGAAAGCAGACCGTCGGGATGCCGAAGTAGCGACCGTACTCCTGTACTAGCAGATCGGCGGCGGCCTTCGACACGCCGAAGAGCGAGTGGAGCGACTGGTCGATCGGCATCGAGGTGGGAATGCCGTCGTAGTACTCGTGCTGCTCGCGCAGCTCGAGTCGTGTTTCGTGCTCGACGAGTGGCAGCGAGTTCGGGCGGTCGCCGTAGGCCTTGTTCGTCGAAGCGAAGACGAACGTCGCGTCCGGACTGTGCCTGCGCGTGGCCTCGAGCAGGTTGAGCGTCCCGTTCGCATTGATCGTGAAGTCGGTCTGCGGCTCCGACGCCGCCCAGTCGTGAGACGGCTGCGCGGCGGTGTGCACGACGAGCTCGAGACCCGTCGCGTACTCGGCGAAGAGCGACGCGACGGCGTCCGCGTCGCGTATCTCTACCTCGAGCGACCGGAAGGCGCCGGCGTAGGTGTCGAGCAGCCGCTGCGTCTGGGGCCGGGTCGAGGCCTCAGGGCCGAAAAAGTAGGAGCGCATGTCGTTCTCGACCCCGATCACCTCGAAGCCGGCTTCCACGAGATACGAGACGGTCTCCGAGCCGACGAGGCCCCCGGATCCGGTTACGATGGCGCGCGGCACGACGGCCGCGACGCTATCTCATTCCCCATCCGGAGCCGCCGCCAGAATGGAGCATTGGTGCCGGAAAGTAAGCGATTTGTGAGGTCTGGTTGACCACGATCTTTTCCCTGCTACTTTCGAGCCGCCATGAGGGCGGGGAAGACCGCGCCGTCGCCGAGAAAGGGGCCTCATCCTTGAAACGCTTGATCCAGTTCACATTTCTTTTCGCCGTCCTGGCGTGCTTCGCCGCCGGCAGCGCATCGGCACTCACCTTCCAGGATCGGACTTGCGACAACGACAAGCCCACTTGCCCGCTCCCGGCCGGCAACGCCGAGGTGCCTTACCAGTTCGACATGTACGCGCGCTCGGGCTGCCCGCCCTACCACTACGACATCGTCGGAGGCACGCCGCCGCCCGGCCTGACGCTCACCACGGTCAACGACGGCGCGAGTGGCGGGATCGGCCGGCTCCAAGGCACACCGACGACTCCCGGGAGCTACTCGTTCTGGGTCGAGCTCCACTCGCCCGAATCGCCGACCTGTCTCGGCGATCGCGCCGACCGGTTATTCACGATCACGATCGGGCCGGCGCCGCTGGCGATCAAGACGTCGTCGCTTCGGCGAGGAGTCGTGGGCGCGGCGTACACGGAGACGCTAACCGCGTCCGGCGGCGGCAGCCAGACGTGGGCCGCGAGCGGTTTGCCCGCCGGCCTGTCCGTCAGCGGCAGCACGATCACCGGCACGCCCACCGCGGCCGGCAACTACCCGGTCACGGTCACCGTGAACAACGGTAGTGCGTCCAAGTCTGCGCAGTACATGCTGCAGGTCATCGACCCGCTCAAGGTCACCGGGCCCCCCGCGCGCGTTGCGGAGGTTGGCAAGTTGTTCACCGCCTCGTTCCAAGCAACCGGCGGCCTCGGCACGTATAGCTGGGCGGCCACCGACATTCCTGTAGGTCTGACCTTCGACCCGGTGACTCACGTCCTCAGCGGCACGCCCACGCTGTCTGGTCTGTCCACCGTGAAGGTGACGGTGACCGACGGCGCCGCGGGCCTGACGCAGGATCTGCCCCTGAAGCTGAACGTCGCCGCGCATGTCGGGATCTCGACGACCAAGCTCAAGGCGGCGACCGTGGGCAGGGCGTACGCGCTCAAGCTCAAGGCCAGCGGTGGCGTCAAGCCGCTGAAGTGGCGCAGCCTCGGGAAGCTCCCGGCGGGCATCAAGCTCGACGCCAAGTCGGGCGCGCTCGTCGGCACGCCGACGAAGGCCGGCAAGGTCAAGGTGACGATCCGCGTCACGGATGCCCTGCGCGTCTCGTTCACGCAGACGTTCACGATCACCGTCAACGCGTAGCTATTCAAGTAACGCCCTCGGATTAGCTGACGGCGTAGCGCCCCTCCCGGCTGAGCTCGCTCAGCTGGGAGGGCTCAACGTCGTAGTTCCGCTGTGACAGCGCAGCGAGCGATGCTGGCGAGCAGTACGTTGCCGTCGCGAGCACGCGGGCCCGCGCGGTCGCGAATCCACCGCGATGCAGACCGCTGGTGTTGCAGAAGATGATCGTCCCGCGCGGCGCCGCAAAAGTACGGATCGCCTCGTCCGGAACATTGTGCCGCACGTCCTCCTCGGGCACGCGGCCGTAGCCCATCGGCCGCCACGGGCGCACGTCGTGATGCGGGCCTCCCGGCTGGCTGCCCGCCACGTACTCGAACGGCCCGGTGTCCCGATCGACGTCGTGGAGGTAGAGGAACGCCTTGAGCAGGTGCCGATCGTCGAAGTCGTAGTGCCAGAGTTGCGAGGCGACGCGCTCCGCCTGGGCCGGCTGCGGGACTGTGTACCAGAGGTCGACATAGGAGAGCTTCGCCCACATGCGCAGATATGCGTTTGCGACGGCGAGGAGGTGCGGCGACAGCGACGCGCGCAACCACGCGTGGTCCAGGCCGAGGCGAACACCGTCGAAGCTGTGAGCCCTGACCAGGAACTCCTTGCCGGGCCGGCGGCGGAGCTCCGAGTTTGCGCCGTTCTCCGACTCCTGGCGCAGGCCCCGCTCCGTCTCCTCGACGAAGGCCGCCCCCTGCTCGAGCACGGCGTTGCGCAAAGCGTCGTCGGAGACGAGCTCGTCGAAGCGCACCGTCGTGTAGCCCTCACGGTCGACCGCGTCGACGATGTGGCGTTGCACGTCGCTCAGGGCCGGCGGGCTGCCCGCGTAGAGGCGGCGGCTGGCACGGTTGGAGAGCAGCCGGTCGTGCAGCTGGTAGGTCGCCACGATTCCTGTCTTTTCGACGGCCTTCGCCACGGGCTGGGCGCGGCCCGGAACGCGCGCGGCGAGACGTGTGCGCTGTCGGTGCATCGTGGCCCAACCGTACCGCGCGGTAGCCTCGGGCCGCCGAGATGAAGATCGCCTTCGTTCACTTCCCCGGCCGACTGGCCCGCGTCTCCGCCGCGCGAGCCGGTACTGCGCCGACTGAGTTCCTCTTCGGTGCAATCGAGCTGGAGAACTCGGGCCACGCGATCGAGCAATACGAGGTGGATCCTGGCGCACGTGCCTCCCGCCTCGGACGGAGACTTGTCGACGGGAACGCCGGCCGCGGGCACCTCGCCCCGCACCTGAGCGCAGCCGTTCTCGCAGGCACTCGCCGGCTGCTGCCGGAGCTTCGCTCCGCCGACGTCGTCGTGGCGACCACCACGGGCACTGCGATGGCGCTCGCCACCTGGAGCCGCGCGGGTCTGCTGCGGAAGCCGTTAGTCGGAATCGTCGC